>JBDTPU010000033.1:0-2366 GCA_039932535.1 Gallionella sp.
GCCGACGGGGAAATCTGGTTGATGCAAGGTACGCAACGGTTGCTCAAAGCCAGCGAGTTGCAAGTAGCCGGATTGCACAATGTGGCGAATGCATTGGCCGCGTTGGCGCTGAGTCGCGCGATCAATTTTCCGATGCACACCTTGCTTGAGGCGCTGCGCAGCTTCAAAGGGTTGCCGCATCGCGTGGAGCGCGTGGCAGAAATAGACAGCATCATTTATTACGACGACTCCAAGGGCACTAATGTCGGTGCGACCGTGGCCGCGCTGCAAGGTCTGGGGCGCAAGGCAGTGTTGATCGCGGGCGGCGAAGGAAAAGGACAGGACTTCACACCGCTCCATCCGGCCGTGGCGCAGCATGCGCGCGCGGTGGTGCTGATCGGGCGCGATGCGCCGCTGATTGCAGCAGCCCTGACGGATTGCGGAGTGCAGGTGACCCACGCTGAAGATATGAAGGAGGCCGTGCGTCAGGCAACCAGTCTGGCGCAAGGTGGCGATGCAGTGCTGTTGTCACCGGCGTGCGCCAGCTTCGATATGTTTCGCAACTATGAACATCGCGCCGAAGTGTTCGTGCAAGCGGTACACGAGTTGGAAAAGGAGGATGCATGGCATCACTAGCATCCGCGCAGGAAAGGAATATTAGCCGTGGGTTTCATCCCCACCCTTTTGCGATAAAGACACGCACGCCGCCACCGCACGCGCAATTCGATGAATTGCTGGTCTGGGTGTTGATCGCGCTGCTCGCGCTCGGTCTGGTGATGGTGTATTCCGCGTCGATCACGACGGCCGAGGCCAATAAATTTACCGGTTATCAACCGTCCTATTATTTGTTACGGCATGGTGTGTTTATCGCGGTGGGACTATTTATCGGGCTGTTGGCTTTTCAGGTTCCGGTGCAGATGTGGCAGACCTACGCGCCTTATTTGTTTTTGATCGGCGGCGCGCTGCTGGTGGTGGTGCTGATTCCCGGCATTGGCCGCGAAGTAAATGGCAGCCGTCGCTGGTTATCGTTGTTCGTTATTAATTTGCAGCCTTCCGAATTGATGAAATTGTTCGCGGTGCTGTACGCCGCCGATTACACGGTGCGCAAAGGCAAGGTCGGACATTTATTCAGAAAAGCTTTCGTGCCGATGCTGGTAGTGATGGTGCTGATCGCGGGCTTGTTGCTGCAAGAGCCGGACATGGGCGCGCTGGTGGTGATTTGTATTATTGCCTTATGCACCTTATGGCTGGGGGGTTTCAATCTCAAAGTGTTTGTCGCACTGTTGCTGGCATTGCCGCTGGCGATGGGCGCACTGATATTTTCTTCGCCTTACCGGATGCAGCGCGTGATCGGCTTCATGGATCCGTGGGCTGATCCGTATGGCAAGGGCTATCAATTGAGTCACGCACTGATCGCGTTCGGGCGCGGCGAATGGCTGGGTGTGGGGCTGGGCGGCAGCGTGGAAAAATTATTCTACCTGCCGGAAGCGCATACCGATTTTTTGCTCGCAGTGATCGCGGAAGAATTGGGGTTGGTTGGCGTGGCGGCGGTGATCCTGTTGTTCGCGCTGGTAGTGATACATGCGTTTCGCATCGGTCGCCATGCCGCGTTTCTTGAGCGCAACTTTTCCGCGCTGGTCGCGCAGGGCATAGGCGTGTGGATCGGCGCGCAGGCGATGATCAATATCGGCGTGAACATGGGGGTACTGCCGACCAAAGGATTGACCCTGCCGTTCCTGAGCTTTGGCGGCAGCGGCATCGTGGTGAATTGCGTTGCGGCCGCGATATTGTTGCGAGTGGATTATGAAAACAGACGGATTGCACGAGGTCTTCCGGTATGAGGCATCAGAGGACAGAGGACATGACCAGCGACTTGGCGGGCGCTGTTTGCTCGCCTAGTCGAATGGCCAGTTGTTTTATCAGAGGACAGAGGACAGAGGTGTTGTCGCGGCTGTGCCGCGCCCTTGATCCAATGTGCCGCGTAGCGGCACACAACAATCTGTCTTCAGTCCTCTGTCTTCAGTCCTCTGGAGGAGCGGCGACGTGAGCCGCTCCATCCTGATCATGGCAGGCGGAACCGGTGGACATATTTTTCCCGCTCTCGCGGTGGCCGATCTGCTGCGTACTCAGGGGTGGCGAGTGACCTGGCTGGGCGCGCCGCGCAGCATGGAAGCCGATCTGGTTCCCCGGCATGGTTATGAAATGGCGTTGGTGCGTTTTTCCGGGCTGCGCGGCAAAGGCTTGCTGCGTGTGTTGATGTTGCCATTCAATCTGTTGCTTGCATTGTGGCAGAGCGCGTCTGCGATATTGCGCCACCGTCCCGATGTGGTGCTGGGTATGGGCGGCTATATTACTTTTCCGGGCGGGATGATGGCGGCATTGCTGCG
>JBDTPU010000034.1:0-5090 GCA_039932535.1 Gallionella sp.
CGCGCGCTTCTTTCACAAATTGATGCGCGATGAAGGGGTGTTTGGTGGCGCGCTATGCGCTGCTCAAAACCTCCCCCACCCCAACCCTCCCCCGCAGGGAGAGGGGGCGAACGGCGCGCTACGCGCGGCTCAAAACCTCCCCCTCCCCAACCCTCCCCCGCAGGGAGAGGGGGCGAGCGGCGCGCTACGCGCGGCTCAAAACCTTGACGAGCCATTTAAAAATCTGCTTACGCAAGGCATGGTGATCGCGCCGACTTTTTATCGCGAAGAAAAAAATGGCAAAAAGTTGTGGATCAATCCGGCAGATGTGGAAGTTGCAATCGACGCAAAAGCGCGCCCCATAGGCGCGAAACTGAAAGCTGATGGACTGCCGGTGATTATCGGTGGCACTGAAAAAATGTCGAAATCGAAAAACAACGGCGTAGACCCGCAGGCCATCATCAGCCAGTATGGGGCGGACACCGCGCGCTTTTTCATAATGTTCGCCGCTCCGCCGGATCAGCAACTGGAGTGGAATGATTCCGGGGTGGAGGGCGCTTCGCGCTTCTTGCGCAGGATATGGAACTATGCGGTGAAATTAAAAAATGGTGAGAGTACCGCGATTGATCCCGCTTTGCAGAAAGACACGCGCTTCGAAATCCATTCAGTGCTCAAGCAGGCAAACTATGATATGTCCAAACATCAGTTCAACACAGTGGCCTCGGCAACGATGAAAATATTGAATGCGCTGGAACGGCTGGTCGGCGTGAATGATAAAATTGTTAAAGAAGGCTTCTCTATTTTATTGCGGCTGCTGTCTCCGATCACCCCGCACATCGCGCAAACCTTGTGGAAAGAACTGGGCTACGGCGACGACATCCTGTCCGCCCCCTGGCCGGAAGTGGATGAAGCCGCGCTGGTGCAGGACGAAATCGAAATCGTGTTGCAGGTGAACGGCAAGTTGCGCGGCAATATGATTGTCGCCA
Organism: Gallionella sp.; assembly: GCA_039932535.1. Taxonomy (GTDB): domain Bacteria; phylum Pseudomonadota; class Gammaproteobacteria; order Burkholderiales; family Gallionellaceae; genus Gallionella. The sequence goes on from JBDTPU010000034.1 coordinate 966, forward strand.
AAACTGCGGACAAGGCGATGTTGGAAAAGTCGGCTCTTGCCCATCCCGCCATCGAAAAATACTTGGCGGGCGCGGCACCTAAAAAAATCATCATCGTGCCGGGTCGTTTGATTAACGTTGTCGTCTAGGAGCAAGTTTGCGCCCATTTTTTAAATTGTTGGTCGTGCTGTTTACCGCTGTGTTGCTGATAGGGTGCAGCTTTCATTTGCGCGGACAGGCGGGTCTGCCGTTCGAAACCTTGTATCTGGACGCAGCCACTGCGGACACGCCTTTCGTCAAAGAATTACGCCTCAATCTGGAAGCGAACAAAGTGAAATTAGTCAGCACCGCCGAACAGGCCGACGTGGTGTTGAACATCGTTTCCGAAATTCCCGACAAGCAGATTCTTTCGCTGAGCGGCAGTGGGCGCGTAACGGAATTCCAATTGTTTTACCGAGTTTCCATGCGCGCCTATGATCTCAAGAAGCAGGACTGGATTCCCGCCGAAGAATTCGTGATGCACCGCAATTACACTTACGACAACAACAATGTCCTTGCCATGGAAGCTGAAGAAACCCTGCTCTATCAAAGCATGCGTTCAGACATGGTGCAGCAAATCGTGCGCCGCCTGAGCCGTGCCAAATCGCAACCACAATAACCCGTGACCATCACCAGCGAAGAATTGCCGCGCCATCTCGCCTCCGGTTTGAAACCGTTGTATGTGGTATTTGGCGACGCGCTGTTGCTGGCGATTGAGGCGGCGGACAGCATCCGTGCCGCGGCGCGTGCGGCGGGATATATTGAGCGCGAAACTTTCATCGCCGAACAGCATTTCAAATGGAGCGAGGTGCACAACAGCGCGCGGAGCCTGTCGCTGTTCGCCTCACGCAAAGTAATTGATCTGCGCATTCCATCCGGCAAGCCCGGCGTGGAGGGTGGACAGGCACTACAGGATTATTGCGCCAACCTGAGCGAAGACATATTGACGCTGATCTCGTTGCCCAAGCTGGATAAAACTGCGCAGAAGAGTTTATGGTTTACCGCGCTGGCGAAACATGGCGTGATGATTTCCGCCGACGACATTCCGCGCAGTGCGTTACCAAGCTGGATTGCCGGGCGTCTTAAACGGCAGGAACAAACGGCGGACAATCACACTTTGGAATTTCTCGCGGATCGTTGCGAGGGAAATCTGCTCGCGGCATTTCAGGAAATCCAGAAACTCGCTTTGCTGTTTCCTGCCGGGGAGCTGTCTTTCGACCCAGTCAAAGATGCGGTAATGGATGTGGCACGCTATGATATTTTCAAACTTTCCGAGGCGATGCTGAACGGTAATGCGGCACGTTACACGCGCATCCTTGACGGCCTGCGCGCCGAGGGAACCGCCACGGTACTGGTGCTGTGGGCAATCAGCGAAGAAATTCGCACGCTGGGCAAGGTGCTGCAAGCTACCCAGCGCGGCGGCAATATCAGCAATGCCTTACGTGATGCGCGGGTGTGGGGTTCGCGCCAGGGATTAATCGAAACTGCGGCGCGCCGACTGAAGCTTCCTCACATCGAGCGCGCCATCCAGCAGGCCGCGCGACTGGACAAGACCATCAAGGGTTTGCGTCAGGGTGATGTGTGGGATGAATTACTGCAACTCGGGTTGCGCTTTGCCAGAACATGAACGATATTTTGTTAGTGATGACCAATTGTCCGGATGCCCAGTCGGCAGAAAAACTCGCGCGCCAACTCATCGAAGCGCGTGCCGCCGCTTGCGTAAATCAGCTTGCTCCGTGCATTTCTACTTATCATTGGCAGAACAAAATTGAAACTGCCAGCGAAGTGCCGCTGCTGATCAAAACCACTCAGGCCGCTTATCCGCGACTTGAAAAATTGATACGTGTAGCGCACCCTTACGAACTTCCGGAAATCATCGCTGTATTGGTAACCGCCGGTTTACCCGCTTATCTGGACTGGATAGGCGCGGAGACCACTACTACTCTCGAGGAATAATCATGCGTTTTGTTTTACTGTTGTTGCTTGGTGTTGTTCTCCCCGCCGCGCATGCGGAAGGATTCCTGGATCGGCTGTCCAATTTGAGTGGCAGCAAACAACCCAGCTTCCTGCCGCCCGATGAGGCTTTCGGTTTGGACGTGAAGGTGCGCGATGCACAAACCTTGCAGGCCAATTTCAGGGTGACGCCCGGCTATTATTTGTATCGCAACAAGGTCGCCTTTACCACCATAGACAACACGGTAAAAGTCACTGCGGTGAATTTGCCCAAGGGCGAACTAAAACATGATCCCAACTTCGGCGACACCGAGGTATTTCATCAATCATTTCAGGCGCAAATCACACTGGACCATCCAGATAATACGCCAACCAACATCACGCTGAATGCCGTTTACCAAGGGTGCAGTGAGCAAGGGCTGTGCTACCCGCCCATCACCAAGACCTTGCACATCAATCTTGCGGATGCGTCAGCCCTTGCGCCCCCAGCGATCGCTCAAGCTGCGCCGTCCTCATCGCCCGCCATCATAGTATCCCCGCCCGTCGCGAAAGACTCGCAATCGGAAGGCTCGCAAATCGCCGGGCTCTTCAAGGGCGGTAGTTTCTGGCTGATCATTTCCTTTTTCTTCGGCGCGGGGCTGCTCTTGTCATTGACGCCATGCGTGTTTCCGATGATCCCTATCCTGTCCGGCATCATTGTCGGACGCGGTCACAAAATCACTCGCATGCACGCCTTTATTCTGTCGCTCGCCTATGTGCTGGGTATGGCGATCACCTATGCCGCTGCCGGTGTGGCGGCAGGATTTTCCGGCAACCTGATTTCCAACGCGCTGCAAACACCCTGGGTGCTCGGCAGCTTTGCCGGAGTGTTCGTGCTGCTGTCATTGTCCATGTTCGGTTTTTATGAATTGCAACTGCCCACCGCGTTGCAAAGCAAATTGAGTGACACCAGCAATCGCCTGCACGGCGGCCATCTCAGCGGCGTGTTCGTGATGGGCGCACTGTCCGCGATTATCATGGGGCCGTGCGTGGCCGCGCCGTTAGCCGGCGCGCTACTCTACATCGGCCAGACCCACGATGCCGTGCTCGGCGGTGTTGCGCTGTTCGCGCTGGCGCTGGGCATGGGCGCACCGCTGCTGTTGATCGGCACATCGGCAGGCGTGTTGCTGCCCAAAGCGGGCGCATGGATGGAAGCGGTTAAACAATTCTTCGGCGTGATGTTGCTGGCGCTGGCGATCTGGATCATCCAGCCCTTGCTGCCTGTCAGCGTGCAGATGCTGCTGTGGGCGGCGTTGCTGATCTTCTCGGCGATTTACCTGCGGGCAATGGATGCTCTGCCTCACACCGCCAGCGGCTGGCATAAATTACTCAAAGGCATTGGCCTGTTCGCGCTGCTGTTGGGCGCGGCTTATCTGGTCGGCGCGCTGTCCGGGGCGCGCGACATCCTGCGCCCCCTAGGTAATATCGGGGGCGGCAACCTCGGTCGCGCTGAAACACAAGCAGCCGCTTCCCTGCAATTTTCCCGCGTCAAAGACCTCGCGGAGCTGGATCAACGCATCGCCCAGGCACAGGGAAAAGTTGTGATGCTGGATTTTTATGCCGACTGGTGTATTTCATGCAAGGAAATGGAGCGCTTTGTCTTCTCGGATGCGGCGATTCAAGCCAAACTCAAAACGGTGTTGTTATTACAAGCCGATGTAACGGCCAACAACGAAGCTGACCAGGCCATGCTCAAACGCTATGGCCTGTTTGGTCCGCCCGGTATTTTATTTTTTGATACACAAGGTAAAGAGTTGAGCGATTTTCGTGTGACTGGTTATCAGGATGCCGAGCAATTTTTAAAAACGCTGCAAAGTATTGGGCTTTAACACTCTTTTATTTATCTTCGTTAAAATTCTAGACAACACCCCCTAATTTACGGCAAACTACCCGGATGAAAAAAGTCTTGGTATTGCATGGACCCAACCTGAATCTGCTCGGCAATCGCGAACCAGAGGTATATGGACGCGTGACATTAGATGAAATTAATGATCGTTTAATGAAATTAGCTAAAACCCAAGATGCAAGTTTGTCTTGTTTGCAGAGCAATGCGGAATCAGAGTTGGTCGATCGCATTCAGCATAATCATTTTGCTAATTTGCTCAAAGTAAGGAC
>JBDTPU010000035.1:0-1852 GCA_039932535.1 Gallionella sp.
CGGCTTCGATGGTCTCTACCGGATAATCGCCCACCGCAGTTTCTGCCGACAACATCACCGCGTCAGTGCCATCCAGAACTGCGTTGGCCACATCGGAAACTTCGGCACGGGTCGGGATCGGATTGGTAATCATTGATTCCATCATTTGGGTGGCGGTAATCACCAGGCGATTTTGCGCACGTGCCATCTTGATCATGCGTTTCTGCAAGCCGGGCACTGCGGCATCGCCGACTTCTACACTCAAGTCGCCACGTGCCACCATAATGGCATCTGATGCATCAATGATATCGGCCAAGGCGGGAATCGCCTCGGCGCGTTCAATTTTGGCCATCAGCAAGCTTTTGCCACCTGCTGCGTGCATCAAATCACGCGCCAGACGCATGTCATCGCCAGTGCGGGGAAAAGATACGGCAAGATAATCCGCCTTAATCAATGCAGCAGTTTTGATGTCGGCCTTGTCTTTGTCCGTCAGGGCCGGGGCAGTCAGGCCGCCGCCCTTGCGGTTGATGCCCTTATTATTGGACAGCACACCACCGCGCACCACCCTGCAAATAACTTGCCCGCCTTTGACTTCAGCGACATTAAATTCCAGCATGCCATCGTTGAGTAACAACACTGTTCCCACGCTGACATCGTTGGGCAATTCTTTGTAATCAAGACCGACGCGCTGTTGATTACCCAACCCATCCAGCGTGGCATCCAGAATAAAAATATCATCTTTGTTCAAGATGATTTTGTCATTTTCGAATTTCCCTACGCGTATCTTCGGGCCTTGCAGGTCGGCCAATATACCCACCGTCCGGCCGCACTTCTTAGCCACGGCGCGAACAGTTTCCGCGCGTTGCATGTGATCCTGAGCAGAGCCGTGCGAGAAATTCATCCGTACCAGATCTACCCCGGCACGGATCATTTTTTCCAGCACTGCGGGGTCGTTGGAAGCAGGGCCCAACGTTGCAACAATTTTGGTTCTACGCAGCATAACTTCCTATTGATTGATTGGCTATATTTTATTGATGGGCGCGTTGTTCAAGAATTTCTACTGCAGGCAATTTTTTGCCTTCGAGAAATTCCAGAAATGCTCCGCCAGCAGTGGAGATGTAAGACACTTTGTCAAAAATATTGTACTTCTGAATTGCTGCAATCGTATCGCCACCACCCGCCAAAGTGAAAGCATTGGTTTCGGCAATTGCCATTGCAATTTTTTTGGTGCCTGCACCGAACTGGTCGAACTCGAAAACGCCAACCGGGCCGTTCCACACCACCGTGCCGGCCTTCATGATGATGTCGACTATCTGTTGCGCCGAGTCGGGACCGATATCGAAAATCATTTCGTCGTCGGCCACGTCGTGTGCCGACTTCAGAATCGCCTCGGTATTTTCGTTACCCGCCACAAACGGCGCCTGTTTGCCGACCACGACATCGGTTGCGATCGGAATGCTTGCGCCACGCGCTGACATCTTCTCGATCAAGGCTTGCGCGGTCGGAACCAGATCGTTTTCGCACAGCGACTTGCCAACCGGATGGCCGGTCGCCTTGAGGAAAGTATTGGCGATCCCGCCGCCGACTACCATCTGGTCCACTTTTTCCGACAGGCTTTCCAGCACGGTCAGCTTGGTAGAAACTTTGCTGCCGCCAACGATCGCCACCATTGGACGCGCCGGGCTGAGCAGGGCTTTGGTCAACGCTTCCAGCTCCTGGGTCAGCAGGATGCCTGCGGCGGCTACCGGTGCGTATTTCGCCACCCCATGCGTCGAGGCTTCGGCGCGGTGAGCCGTGCCAAATGCATCCATCACGAACACGTCGCACAGCGCGGCATATTTTCGCGCGGTTTCTTCCGTGCTTTTTTTCTCGC
>JBDTPU010000036.1:0-2246 GCA_039932535.1 Gallionella sp.
ACAGCAGCGTTACCAGAAAATCCGTGCGGCCAAAAAGGGTCGGCCCCAGTTTATTCTGCACGATGGTCCGCCGTACGCCAACGGTGACATCCACATCGGCCATGCAGTAAATAAAATACTCAAGGACATCATCGTCAAGAGCAAGACGCTGGCGGGTTTTGATGCGCCTTATGTGCCGGGTTGGGATTGCCACGGTTTGCCGATTGAGTTGCAGGTGGAGAAAAAACACGGCAAGGCGATCCCGGCCGCGCAGTTTCGCGCCCTGTGCCGCGAATATGCAGCCGAGCAGATAGCCCGGCAGAAAAGGGATTTCATCCGTCTCGGGGTGCTGGGCGATTGGGATCAACCTTACCTGACGATGGATTTCAAAACTGAGGCCGACATCATTCGCGCCTTGGGGAAAATTTTTGAGAATGGCTATTTATACCAGGGTCGCAAGCCGGTGAACTGGTGCCTGGATTGCCAGTCCGCGCTGGCCGAGGCGGAAGTGGAATACGAAGACAAGACATCCCCCGCCATTGACGTTAAGTTTGAAGTTATAGATCGAGAAAGCTTCTGGGATAAGGTTGCAGGCAGAACCTTGACACGCCAAGGGCGTATACCGATTGGCGATAGTAGAGACTATAACAAGCCGGTTTTCTTTGTGATTTGGACTACTACGCCATGGACATTGCCTGCGAACCAAGCGGTTTGTCTGAATCCGCAATTTCAATATGACGTTATCGAAACAACTGAAGAATATATTGTTCTCGCCGACCAATTACGTGATGCCGCATTAAAGCGTTATGGGATCGACCCGCTTACCGATAACCGAATAAATATAGTTGATGGTTGTTTAGGTAGTAACCTAGAACATGTATTACTTCAACATCCATTCTACGACCGACAGGTTCCGATAATTCTTGGGATGCACGTAACTGCTGAGGCAGGTACAGGGGCTGTGCATACTGCACCGGCTCACGGTTTGGATGATTATTTCGTAGGGCAAGAATACAAACTTCCAAACGACAATCCCGTAGGTGATGATGGAAAATTCATTACTTCCACACCAGACGCTGGTGGCACTCCATTGGCCGGCGTGTTCGTATGGAAGGCCAACGACATCATACTAGATGCATTGCAAGCAAACGGCCACCTACTGCACCGGGAACAGGTCAAGCACAGCTATCCACATTGCTGGCGACACAAAACACCGATCATTTTCCGTTCCACGCCGCAGTGGTTCATCGGGATGGATAACGTGGCATACCCAGTTGAGGCAGATGTAGAAAAATTAGTTCGGGAGGGCCGTTTTCGCGCGATTCATGATGGAGAAAACCTGCGCGACCTCGCCAGTCGGGCCGTGGAGGCCACACAGTTCTACCCCGCCTGGGGCAAGGCGCGGCTTAAAGCGATGATCCAGAACCGGCCCGACTGGTGCGTGTCGCGCCAGCGCAGCTGGGGCGTGCCGATGCCGTTTTTCGTGCACAAGGAAACCATGCAACTACACCCACGCACCCCGGAATTGCTGGAGCAGGTTGCGCAACGCGTAGAGCAGCAGGGCATAGAAGCTTGGTTTTCTCTCGATGCGCAAGAATTGTTGGGCGATGACGCGGCGCATTACCGCAAGCTCACCGACACGCTGGATGTGTGGTTCGATTCAGGCGTTACTCATGCGGCAGTGTTGCGCCGTCGCGAAGATTTATCTTTTCCGGCGGACTTGTATCTGGAAGGCTCGGATCAGCATCGCGGCTGGTTCCAGTCTTCATTGCTGACCTCGTGTGCGATGAATGGACGCGCGCCTTACAACGCTCTGCTGACGCATGGCTTTGTTGTGGATGGCGGCGGTCACAAGATGTCGAAATCCAAAGGCAATGTGATCGCGCCGCAGAAAATTTTTGACACGCTCGGGGCGGATATTTTGCGCTTGTGGACTGCGTCCACCGATTATTCCGGCGAGATGAATATTTCCGACGAAATTCTCAAGCGTGTGGTGGAAAGCTATCGGCGCATACGCAACACGCTGCGCTTTTTGTTGGCGAACATCGCTGATTTTGATGCGGAGAAACATGCTATGCCGGTTGAGCAGTGGCTGGAGATAGACCAATATGCGTTGGAGATGATTCTGCAATTGCAGGCCGAAGTGGAGGTAGATTACGAACGTTACGAATTCCATCTGGTCGCGCAAAAATTGCAAGCTTTCTGCTCGGAAGAGATGGGCGGATTTTATCTGGATATTCTGAAAGATCGCCTATATACAGCAGGTG
>JBDTPU010000037.1:0-8263 GCA_039932535.1 Gallionella sp.
AACCTCGAAGGGCGCGCATTCTATTGCAGCCCACCCGCCACTGTCAAACGCTATTTAACCACTGAACAGGCATTCGTCGCTTCGACGTGCCGCGCAGATTTCAGAAAAGAGAACGAAACCAAGTAAGATGCGGATATTTTGTAACTTTAGAATCTTGTCATGTCCTGGTTCATCACCAACTTCATTGCTACTTTCTTGTTGCCGCCGCTGAGCTTATTGCTTGTGCTCGCGGTGGGCATTTTTCTGTTCCGCCGCCGCCCCAGGTTTGCCAGAATCCTGATACTCGCCGCGTTCGGTTTGCTCTGGATTGCTTCCACGCCTTATTTCGCCGAGGGTGCGTTGCATTTGCTGGAGGCACGAACCACCCCTGTAGATACCCGACAACAGAATGCCGATGCGATTGTGATACTGGGTGGCGGCACCTATTTCAATGCGCCGGAATATGCAGGCCAGGACACGATCACTGACGCCTCCTTGGTGCGCTTGCGTTACGGCGCGAAACTGCAGCGGGAAACCGGCAAACCAATATTGGTAACCGGTGGGAAACCACTAGGCAACAGCGCCTCTGAAGCACAGCAAATGCGCAGCGCACTGGAACAGGATTTTCACGTGCCAGTGCGCTGGACGGACGATGATTCTGATAATACTTTTGAAAATGCCGTGCATTCTTTTCGCATGCTGCAACCCGCGGGGATCCACAAAATTTATCTGGTCACCCACGCCTGGCATATGCCGCGCTCCGCCGACATATTCCGCCGTGCCGGATTCGAGGTTGTCGAAGCACCCACCGCTTACACCACGCGTTATCAAATTGACTTGCTGGCCTTCCTGCCGCGTGCTGAATCTCTGCGCGAGAGCAAAACTTTTATTCATGAAGTGATCGGCTTAGTCTGGTATAGAGTAAAGTTAGCCACCACGGAAATTTAGACGAAAAGGAATCAGTATGAAAGCTCGCGTCAAATGGGTAGAACAGGCGTCTTTTCTGGGCGAGACCGAAAGTAATCATGCCGTGTTGATGGATGGCCCGCCCACTGCAGGCGGAAGAAATCTCGGTCCGCGTCCGATGGAAATGTTGCTGTTGGGCACCGGTGGCTGCACCTGTTTTGATGTGGTTTCGATTCTGAAGAAGAGCCGCCAGGCTATTTCAGATTGTTATGTGGAACTCGATTCTGAACGCGCCGAAAATGATCCCAAAGTGTTCACCAAAATACATATGCATTTTGTCGTGAAGGGCAAGGACATCAAGCCGGAACTGGTAGAGAAAGCCATCAAGCTTTCAGCTGAAAAATATTGCTCCGCTTCCATCATGCTCGGCCAGATGGCCGCGATCACGCATGACTTCGAGGTGATACAAGAGGGCTAGGAAACACTGATTAAGAGCTTTGCTTCGACAAGCTCAGCACGAACGGGGGTGTGTGGTTAATTCGTGCCGGATCATAATCCGCGCTTCCCTAAATAAAATAGGAAGTGCCGGTCATCACTTTACTATTCAGCTTCATTGCCAATTGCACCGGTTGCGGCAACTCCGCACCGCCCAAGGAGGTTGCCCTGTCAGCATGCCCTGCTTCGTCGGTGTACATTTGCGTTACGATGGCGCGGCTTTTTTCATCTTGTTGCGGCAATTGATCCAGGTGATTTAGCAAATGCTGGCTCACCTGCCGCTCGGTCTCGGCGAGAAAACCGAGATTCCACTTATCGCCCAATAGCCCTGCTACCGCGCCGATCGCCAGCGATCCGATGTACCAGAACGGGTTCAACAAACTCAGATGCCCGCCCAGTTCATGCACGCGCCTGGCAGTCCAGGCAAGATGCTCGGTCTCTTCCTGTGCGGCGCGCTGTAGTGTCTGCTGCACCTCAGGATTGCGCGCCGTCAGCGCCTGTCCCTGATACAAGGCCTGCGCGCAAATTTCGCCGCTATGATTGACGCGCATCAGCGCGGCGGCCTTTTTCCTCTCGGCCTTATCCAGAGGCGCTTCGGGTATGGCCGCATCAGGATAGGCGCGCACGCTGTGCGCCTGACTGAATAAAGTGCGCAAACCCTTGTCAAATTCAACAATCAGACGATCCAGATTTAACATGAACAATCTCCTCAATAAAAATCAAGCAAACACTTTGGTCAATTCTACACCCGGATCCTCCGCGCGCATGAACACCTCACCCACCAAAAATGCGTTTACCTGGTAGCTGCGCATCAGCTTTACGTGTTTCGCTTTGAGTATGCCGCTTTCTGTTACGACGATGCGATCAGCAGGAATACGCGGCAACAAATCCAGCGTGGTTTGCAGGCTCACCTCAAAGGTGCGCAGGTTGCGGTTATTCACACCGATCAGCGGGGTGGTGAGTTGCAGCGCGGCGTCCAGCTCATCGCCATTGTGCACTTCTACCAGCACCGCCATGCCCAGTCTGTGCGCCACCGCCTCGAACGCCCGCATTTGTGCCGCATCCAGCGCGGCGGCAATCAGCAATATCGCATCCGCACCCAGCGCGCGCGCCTGGTAGATTTGATATTCGTCGATAATAAAATCCTTGCGCAATACCGGCAAAGTACAAGCCGCACGCGCTTGTTGCAAGTGATCCGCACTGCCTTGAAAAAATTGCTGGTCGGTCAATACCGACAGGCACGCTGCGCCATGTTGCGCATAGCTTGCGGCGATTTCGGCGGGGCGAAAATTTTCGCGCAACACGCCTTTGCTCGGGCTGGCTTTTTTGATTTCCGCGATTACCGCAGCCTGGCCTGCGGCAATTTTGGCGCGTAGCGCAGCGACGAAATCTCGCACCGGCGCGGCCTGTTCTGCTGCGGCACGCATCGCGGCGAGCGGTTTGATGGCTTGCGCTGCGGCCACTTCCTGCACTTTGACCGCGAGAATTTTTTTGAGGATGTCGGACATCGCTGTGCCTGCATTTAAGAAAGACGCGCATTTTACCTTAACCCTGTCGTTCCCGCGCAGGCGGGAATCCAGTAGAATCAAGCTATGCAACCAGCAGTTTATATTCTCGCCAGCAAGCGTAATGGCACGTTATATATTGGAGTGAGCAGCGATTTAGTTAAGCGCATATGGCAACACAAGGATCACCAGACTGACGGATTTACCAAGCGCTACAATGTTCATCTTTTGGTTTATTTTGAACTGCACGCTGATATGCTGGCAGCCATTACCAGAGAGAAGCAACTCAAAAAATGGAATCGTATATGGAAAATTCGGCTAATCGAATCAGTTAATCCCAACTGGCATGACCTATGGAACAAAATTATTTGACTGGATTCCCGCCTGCGCGGGAATGACGGAGGATAGATGAAAGGTATTAAAGAATATATGCACACCGTCGGCCAGACCGCGCGCGCGGCTGCGCGGCTGATGGCGCAGGCTGACACCGCGACCAAGAATCGGGCGCTGACCGAAATCGCCGCCGCGCTGCAAAACCAGTCGGCGCAACTGCTCGCTGCAAATGCCAAAGATGTCGCAGCAGCGCGCACCAACGGACTGGATGATGCTTCGCTGGATCGCCTGACACTGACCGAAAAATCTGTGCACGAGATGGCCGAAGGTTTGCTGCAAATTGCGCAACTGCCCGATCTGATCGGCGCAATCAGCGACTTGAGTTATCGCCCGTCCGGCATTCAGGTCGGCAAGATGCGCGTGCCGCTGGGCGTGATTGGTATCATTTACGAGTCGCGTCCCAACGTGACTGCAGATGCTGCCGGGCTATGCCTGAAGTCCGGCAATGCAGCAATTCTGCGCGGCGGCTCTGAAGCGATTCATTCCAATCAAGCCATCGCAGCTTGTGTGCATGCCGGATTGCGTGTCGCCGGTTTGCCTGAGACCGCGGTGCAAGTGATCGCCACCCCAGATCGCGCCGCGGTGGGCGAACTCATCACCATGAAAGAATATGTGGATGTGATCGTGCCGCGCGGTGGCAAGGGCCTGATCGAGCGCATCTCCGAGCAGGCGCGCATACCTGTGATCAAACATCTGCATGGCGTGTGCCATGTTTATATCGATGACGAAGCCGATCTCGACAACGCGATTCGCATCGCCGATAACGCCAAGACGCAGCGCTATGGCGTGTGCAATGCGATGGAAACGCTGCTGGTCGCACAAAGCGTGGCGGCTAAAGTGTTGCCCAAGTTATGCAAAATTTATCTGGATAAAAATGTCGAGTTGCGCGGGGACGAAGCGGCGCGCGCGATCATCAAGCAGATGAAAGTGGCCACCGAAGAAGATTGGGTCACCGAATATCTCGCACCGATTCTTGCCGTGCGGGTGGTGGCCGGACTGGATGAAGCCATCGCACACATCGCTACTTACGGCTCTCAGCATACCGACAGCATCGTCACGGAAAATTACAGCAAGGCGATGCGCTTCCTGCGCGAAGTGGATTCCAGCTCGGTGATGGTGAACGCCTCGACGCGCTTCGCCGACGGTTTCGAATACGGCCTGGGCGCGGAGATTGGCATCTCCACCGACAAGCTGCATGCACGCGGCCCAGTCGGTCTGGAAGGATTGACCTCGCAAAAATATATCGTGCTGGGGAGCGGCCAGATACGCGTCTGAATAAATCCTGTTTTTCCAAAAACAAAAATCAAGGAAACAAATACCATGAGTCAAACCATAGAAGTGAAAGTGCCGGACATCGGCGATTTCAAGGACGTTGCGGTCATCGAAATATTGGTCAAGGTCGGTGACACGGTTACCGCAGAGCAATCGCTGATCGCGCTGGAAACCGACAAGGCCGCGATGGAAGTGCCCAGCCCCACCGCGGGTGTCGTGACCACACTCAAGGTCAAGATTGGCGACAAGATCAACAAGGGCAGCGTGATTTTGACACTGGAAAGTAAAGCACAAACTGCAACCCCTCCCGCCCTCCCCTTGTCAGGGGAGGAGAGACAGTCACCCTCCCCTGACAAGGAGAGGGTTGGGGAAGGGTTGAAGAAAGCCACGGCAGCAGCGCCTGCTGAAACAGCGTCTCCCGCCCCTCAATCTTTCAAAAAGGGTGACGTCCACGCGGAAGTCGTCGTCCTCGGCGCAGGCCCCGGCGGTTACACCGCCGCGTTCCGTGCGGCTGACCTGGGCAAGCAGGTGGTACTGATCGAGAAGCATACCAACCTGGGCGGCGTGTGCCTGAATGTCGGCTGCATTCCGTCCAAGGCATTACTGCACGTCGCCAAGGTGATCAGCGAAGCCGAAGACATCGCGCATCACGGCGTGGCTTACGGCAAGCCGAAAATCGACATCGATCAAATCCGCACCTGGAAAGAAAGTGTGATCAGAAAACTCACCGGCGGATTGAAGCAGCTGACCAGACAGCGCAAAGTGCAGGTGATCCAAGGTACGGCGAAATTCACGTCGCCCAATCACATGATTGTTGAAACCAAAGACGGTAAAAAAACCATCAGCTTCGATACCGCGATCATTGCGGCAGGCTCAAGTGTGGCGCGCATTCCCGGTTTCCCCTATGACGATACTCGCATCATCGACTCCACCGGCGCATTGCAATTGCAGGATGTGCCGAAGCGCATGTTGATTATCGGCGGCGGCATCATCGGGCTGGAAATGGCCACCGTGTATGACGCACTCGGATCAAAAATAAGCGTGGTGGAATTGGCCGATGGCCTGATGCCGGGTGCGGATCGCGACCTGGTGCGTCCGTTGCACAAACGCATTGAGAAACGCTACGAAGCAATTTATTTGAAGACCAAGGTCGGCAAGATCGAAGCACAAAAAGGCGGACTGAAAGTGCACTTCGAAAGCGAACAAGCGCCTGATAAACAACCCGAGCCGCAACTGTATGACCGCGTGCTGATGGCCGTCGGGCGCCGTCCCAATGGCCGCGACATCGGCGCGGACGCAGCGGGCGTGACCGTCAACGAGCGCGGCTTCATTCCGGTGAACATCCAGATGCGCACCAACGTGCCGCATATTTATGCGATCGGCGATATCGTCGGTGACCCGATGCTGGCGCACAAGGCGGTGCATGAAGGCAAGGTAGCAGCGGAAGTTATCGCCGGACACAACGCTGCGTTCGAGCCTATGACCATTCCTTCGGTCGCCTACACCGATCCCGAAATCGCGTGGATGGGCCTGACCGAAACACAAGCCACTGCACAAGGCATAGCTTACGAAAAAGCCAGTTTCCCTTGGGCAGCGTCAGGACGCGCATTGTCTGTCGGCCGCGAAGAAGGCGTCACAAAATTGCTGCTTGATCCTACGACGCGCCGCATTCTCGGTGCAGGCATCGTTGGGGTGAATGCCGGTGAACTGATTGCCGAAGCGGTACTCGCGCTGGAAATGGGCGCAGACATGGAAGACATCGGCCTGACCATACACCCGCATCCGACCCTGTCGGAAACGCTGGGCTTCGCGGCGGAAATCGCCGAGGGCAGTATCACTGATCTGTATATGCCGAAAAAGAAATAACCACAGAACGCGATTTCGCGAAACAAAATTTAGCCAGCAGCAAATGACAGTCTTGGCCCTGGCTAGCAAAAGATAGGCCCCCCGCTTCTTATCAATCACTTTTATTCTCCCGATGAAAAATACGCTCTCCCAGTGGCTTAAAAAACTTGGCCCGGGTCTGATCACTGGCGCCGCCGATGATGACCCCAGCGGCATTGCCACCTATTCACAGGGCGGTGCGCAATATGGTTTTGGCACGTTGTGGACACTGATTTTCACTTACCCGCTGATGGTCGGAATCCAGATAATCAGCGCGCGCATCGGCTACATCACAGGCCGCGGACTGGCGGCCAATCTGGCTCAGACCAATTCGCGTGGGGTAGCGATGTCGTTGGTCATGCTGCTGCTGGTAGCCAATACCATCAATATCGGCGCCGATCTGGCAGCCATGGCAGACGCCATTAAATTGGTGGTCGGCGGTCCCAGACATCTCTATGCGATAGCGCTAGGTATGACCTGTTTGCTTTTGCAGGTGTTCATCCCTTACCAACGCTACGTGAGAATATTAAAATGGCTAACGCTGGCCTTGTTTGCTTATGTGGGAACCGTATTTGCCGTGCACGTTCCCTGGGGCAAGATGTTGCACGGAACGCTGGCACCCAAAATCGAATTTTCATCCAACTACCTGTTAATCATCGTAGCGATTTTTGGCACGACCATCAGCCCCTATTTGTTTTTCTGGCAGGCCGCTCAAGAGGTGGAGGAACTGGCAGTGCAGCGCAATCGGGCTTCCGCGCCCAACTCGCCCCATGCTACACCGCATCATTTACGCCGCATCAACATCGACACCATACTGGGCATGGCGTTCTCCAACCTCATCGCTTTCTTTATCATGCTGACGACGGCGGTCACCCTGTATGCCCACGGCTTACATGACATTCAGACGTCTGCTCAGGCCGCTGAAGCATTGCGCCCGATCGGCGGAGAGTTTACGTTTTTACTATTTGCCGGCGGCATCATTGGTACCGGGTTGCTGGCCGTGCCGGTATTGGCTGGCTCGGCGGCCTATGCCGTAGCAGAAATTTTTAACTGGAAATCCAGCCTGGGCATGGAGTTTAAATCGGCAAAAGGTTTTTATGCGATTATCGCCTTGGCAACCTTGGTCGGTGTGCTATTGGATTTCAGCCCGATTGATCCGGTCAAAGCGCTGTTATGGAGCGCCGTCATCAACGGGGTGATATCCGTTCCTTTGATGATCGCAATGATGCGTATCGCAACACAGCAAAAAGTGATGGGTAAATTCGTGGTGGGTGCGCGTCTGAAATGGCTGGGGTGGCTGGCTACCGGCGTGATGGCTGTTGCGGTATCGGCATTTGGCTTGACCAGCTTGGTGGAATTTTTTAAATGAATGGGTAATGTATGCATGCCACTGTCAGAAATGGCAGCGCCAGCATGATCAATTTGTAAATTTAGCGGGCACAAAAACCATCGCAGAACCGCCAGGTTCGCAACGAGAATAACCAGACACACCCGCATTTCGCTGGTGAAATAAAAAGGCGCACGCACCGGTTAATGCGCCCCAAAACCGAAACCTACTGTGGCAAGCCCCTTACTGCACAAAACTAGCATCAGGGGCTGCTACCACCACAGCGATACTCCCGACTAGTTCGGCTTGCCGATTCCCGGTGTAGGAAAAGGCCATGTTGCGGCCGGACGTACAGGTGCAGGCGCCGAAGGTGCAGGCATCATGGGCTTGGAGGCCATAGGTGCTGCTGGCTTCTTCTTGGCCGCGGCCTTTTTCGCTGCTGGCTTCTTCTTGGCTACGGCTTTTTTTGCTGCTGGCTTCTTCTTGGCCGCGGCCTTTTTCG
>JBDTPU010000038.1:0-2813 GCA_039932535.1 Gallionella sp.
TGTCAGGAAGCCCGAGTGCCAGTGCCAATGCCAGTGCGCCGCGCAAGCCACCCCAGACCAAGGTGTGCTGATGGCGCAACGTCACTTTCAGCTTGCTGCCCGAAAATAACCAACAAATCGGGTAAATTGCCATCGCACGGCCAATTAGGACGAGCAGAATTGCGGTCAGAATGGCCACCCAAATGGCAGCAAAGTTTTGCTGGGTCTCGCGTACGCCTATCAACAGGAAAATCAAGGAATTCGCTACGAATGCAATGTATTCCCAGAAGGCCTCCACCGCTTCATGACCGTGAGGAGAAATAGCGCCGCGTTGGCCAATGCTTCCCATCATCAGTCCGGTGGTAAGGGTGGCCAACACTCCGGACAAATTAAAATGTTCGGCCAGCAGAAAAGATCCATAGGCTGCCACTGTGGTGAGGGTAATTTCTACCAGATGATCCTGGGTTCGACCTGCCAGTAAAAGCGCTGCTCCCGCGATCAATGCCCCGCACCCTATCCCGCCGCCAATGGTTTTAATGAGTGCCATACTTACAAATGCCGGTGTCACCGCCTGGCCAGCAGCAATGGCAACGGCAATGCTGAACAGTACCGCTGCTGTGCCATCATTGAACAGACTTTCTGCTTCCACCAGGATGCGCAGCCTGCCTTGCACACCCGCTTCCTTGAACGTCGCAATTACCGAAACCGGATCGGTTGCAGCGATTAAAACGCCAAATATCATCGCGCCAGTCCATTGCCATCCGCTCAAATAATGCATGCCTGCCGCAGTAACAGCAGCGGAGATCAACACCCCGGCACTCGCCAGTGTGGTGATTAACCAGAAGTCGCGGCGCAACTCTTGCCAATGCAGGAAATAGGCCGCTTCAAAAATCAATGGGGGCAGTAGCGTGGAAAAAATCAGCTCCTTGGTCAGGGAGATCTCCATATGTACCGGAAGAAAAGCCAGAACAATGCCCGTAGTAACCAGCCCCACACTGTAGGGCACATGTAGTTTACGTGTCATCATTGCCACGATGGCGGCAATCAGTAACAACAATCCCAGCGTTTCTATACCTAAAGTCATCACACCATTCTTGTTAAATCAGAACACCTGGCTTGTCGGATAAGCCACGGCGTTACTGTGAAAGACGCCGGCGGAAAAGTACCAGCGAGACATAAAATCCGAATACGGTATAGCCCAGCAACACCACAATATGCAGCCACACGTCGGGCGGCAATATACCATTCATTAGCGGTCTGGCGATGTCCACCGCATGGGATAGCGGCAATACAGATGATATCGATTGCAGCAACCAAGGCAATTGCGTAACCGGGAAAAATACGCCAGATAAAAACATCATGGGCGTGATCACCAGCGTGAAGTAGTACATGAAAAAACTGTAGCTCGGTGCCAGTGCGGTCATGATTAAACCAAGCGCCGCAAAGCATAATCCCACCAGCAGCGACAGGGGAATCAACCACAGCGACAACACCGAATGCGACAGCCCCATTGCCCAGATCACTACCAGCACTGCTAAACCGGACAACAGACTCTTGCTCGCTGCCCACAGAATTTCCGAGAGCACAATGTCATCCAGCGTAACCGGCGTATTAAGTATGGCCTCCCAGGTACGTTGCTCATGCATGCGCGCGAAGCAGGAATACAATGCCTCGAAAGTGGCGCTGTTCATGGTGCTGTAGCACACTGTGCCAGCGGAGAGGAACACCAGATAGGAAGTGCCGCCCATCTGCGGCAACAGGCTGCCGAGACCCAAACCCAGTCCTAACATATAGATCAGCGGGTCGGCCAGATGGCCGAGGATGGATGTGGCGGCCATTTTTTTCCACACCAAATAGTGGCGCTGCCATATTGGAATAAACCTGAGGCTCAGTTGGGGCAGGGCAAAAAAATGCTTCTTCATTCGCGCATCTCCCGTCCGGTCAATTTCAAAAACACATCTTCCAGATTGGCCGGGCGATGCAAATAGCGCAGCGCACCATGGCCATTCAAGTGTGTCACCAGCGGCTGGGCATCGTCTACATAACAAAACACGGTTTCGCCGCTTACTTCAAAACGCCGTGAAAATTGCGCCGCGTGTTTTTGCGCCCATTCCGCCACTTGTTCACCAAATATTTCTACTACCTGAGGTTCGATATGCTGCTGAATCAGGACTTGTGGGGTGTCCTGGGCAATCATGCGTCCCTCGTCGAGAATGGCCAGGCGATGACACAGGCGTTCGGCTTCATCCATGAAATGCGTGGTCAGCAGCAGTGTTTTTCCTTGCGCAGTGAGCTCACGCAAGCGCTGCCAGATCAGATGGCGCGCCTGTGGATCGAGGCCGGTGGTCGGCTCATCCAGAAAAATAATGTCCGGATCATTCACCAAAGCGCGTGCCAAGGTCAGGCGTCGCTTCATGCCGCCGGACAGCGTGGGAATTTTCACATCGCGCTTGTTGGTGAGATTGGCGAATTCCAGCAACATCGGAATACGCGCTTTGATTGCTGCATCACTCATGCCGAAATAGCGCCCATACACCAGCAGATTTTCTGTTACGGTAAAATCGGGGTCGAGATTATCCATCTGCGGCACCACCCCCACACGCAAACGCGCATCACGCGCATGCTGCGGCACTGCGTGGTTTAACAAGCTCAGTTCACCCGCATCCGGCTCGATCAAGCCAAGCAGCAAGCGCAACGTAGTAGTCTTGCCCGCGCCATTCGGCCCCAGCAAGCCGAAGCATTCGCCGCGCTGGATGGAGAGGTTCAGCCCGTCCACCACCACTTGATCGCCATAACATTTGCGCAGATTGCGCGCACTCAATACAGCGTTCATG
>JBDTPU010000039.1:0-1709 GCA_039932535.1 Gallionella sp.
AAATTTGAGGTTCTGCGCGATGTTTCCCTGTACCAGCGCCACGCTGAATGGCTCACCGTATAGTTGTGTCCATGCGACTGTGCGCAGTACTGCGCCCCCAATCCATGGCAGCAACAAGACTGACAAGCCAAGCAACCATCGTCCTCTTGCACTTCTTGCGGAGGTAAGTTCATTCCTGCGCCACACTGTTTCCAACAGCCACGCCAGCACGCCGGAACTGATTGCCATTATCAATGAAACGCCATATACACCGAGCACTGGCGCGTAGCCTGCCAATGGCGTGTCGCTTTGCGAATAGCCCAGCGTCAGCCACGGGAAACCGGTAAACAGCAGGCCGCGAACCCACTCGAACAATACCCACATCGCGGGCATGATCAACGTGAGGCGTAAACAATTTGCTACGGACCAATTTGTCCCAGGCAGATTTGTCTCTGTCCGATTGGCCAGCGAAAAGCGCGCTTGCAGATAGCCAGCCAAGCCGGGAAGCAGTGCGCAAAATCCCGCGAACAGCAGCGTCGCCAGCAGCGCAAGCAGCCATGGCATGTCGCCATACACATGGATTGCAATATAAATCCCGCCCATGCAGCCGCTCAATAAACCCAGGCCGAAAGCCCAGCCCAGCCCTGCTGCCTTGCGTGGCGTAGCAGCACGTTGCCAAAGCGCAAACAAGACAGCGAGTGCCAGCAACGGAACCGGAAAAATTCCGAATGGCGCAAAGCCGAACATGCAGCTTAATCCGGCGAATAATGCCCAGCCATAATCGTTCTTCAATAAGCCCATATAAAATTCACCGTTGCAAAACAAGTGCAGCATAACCGATTCGCTGCGCGGGTCGTTAACTGCAACATCGCTTTTACGTGAGCAAGATGCGACAATAAGGCGTATGCAGCTTCATGTGCAGTTACCATAATTTTACACACGCCGTTCTGAATTCAGTGACCACGCAAATAAACTCCCCAGTGCTGTTCGTTGCACTGCTAGTCAGTGCCCATGCATATGCTTCTTGCGGTTCGTCGTTCTGTTCCGTGAATACCCATTGGGATACGCAAGGCCTGGTGAATGATGATATTTTGCGTATTGATTTGCGCTATTCGTATGCCAACGCCGACACACTGCGTAGCGGTTCCAGGAAAATTGCTCCACCCCAGCCCAACGGATCGGATACCGAGATCGAAAATCTGCGCACCACTAATCAAATGCTGAATCTGGATCTGGATTATTTCGTCAACACGAAATGGAATGCCGGTTTGGATGTGCCCTTAATGATGCGCGACCATACGCACACTTATGATTCTTCAGTTTTCGGGCCCTTCGTTCAGCAGGCAAAATTTACCGCGCTCGGCGATGTGCGGATGATGGGCAAATATAAATTTGATTCTGCCGAACATCATGCTGGGAGCGGCATGAGTTGTGGCCTTAAACTGCCCACCGGCGCAATCAATAAAACCATGACGCCATCCGATCCGGCCAATCCCGGCACACCGTATGCGCTGGAACGTTCCAGCCAGCCCGGCACGGGCAGTACCGACTTGCTGTTAGGCACGTACTACCACAGCGATATTGAAAATTCCCCGTGGGGGTGGTTTGCCAGCGGGCAGTGGCAATCTGCACTGAGCACGCGTGACAATTATCGCCCGGGCGATTCGTTGAATCTGGATATGGGCGCACATTACGCATTTGCGCCCGCACTCACCGGCTTATTACAGATT
>JBDTPU010000040.1:0-7465 GCA_039932535.1 Gallionella sp.
TATTCACGTAAGTCCCCTTTGCGAGTGGTTAAGAAAACAGGGAAATCCCTGCAAAGCCTTTATATCAAGGCTTCGCGGCTTTGGTCAAGTGAATACTAAAATATTTTTTGTGTTGCACTGCATTACCCAAGCTGTTAGGAATCAGCCACTCAATGCTTGGTCACTATAGCTGCTCCAGTGTGCACTGTATCCGCCGCCAAGGCAACAACAGCAACCTTTTCCGCGGCTTCCACAAGCGGCGCTGGTTTACGTTCGAGAGCCATTTCCAGTACTTGATCTATCCATTTCACCGGGTGAATATCCAATTTATTTTTGATATTGTCGGGAATTTCGGCAAGATCCTTGGTGTTTTCTTCAGGTATCAACACCACTTTAATCCCGCCACGTTGCGCCGCCAGCAGTTTTTCCTTCAGGCCGCCTATGGGTAATATTTCGCCACGCAAGGTGATTTCACCAGTCATTGCTACATCCGCACGCACCGGAATACCCGTCAGTGCGGAGACCATTGCGGTGCACATTCCTACTCCAGCACTCGGGCCATCTTTTGGTATTGCACCTTCCGGCAAGTGGATATGCAAATCAGTCTTATGATAAAACTCTTCATCTATACCCAATCGTTTGGCGCGACTGCGCACCACACTGAGTGCCGCCTGAATAGACTCTTGCATTACATCACCGAGTTTGCCGGTGGTGGTGGTTTTGCCTTTGCCCGGCAATACCGCAGCTTCAATGGTGAGTAATTCGCCACCGACCTCTGTCCACGCCAAGCCAGTCACTTGTCCGACTTGATTATTCTTTTCGGCAACTCCGTAGGAGTGACGACGCACACCAAGATATTTATCGAGATTGCGCGAATTGATGGTGACTTTGGTATCGCGATCTTTTAGCAAGAGCGCCTTTACTACCTTGCGACAAATTTTGGAAATTTCCCGCTCCAGGCCGCGCACCCCGGCTTCCCGTACGTAATAGCGTACGATGTCGCGCAATGCACTTTCGGAGATGCTGATCTCTTCCGGTTTCAGGCCATTGTTCTTGACCACTTTGGGTACCAGATAGCGTGTGGCAATGTTGATCTTCTCTTCTTCCATATAGCTGGAAACATGAATGATCTCCATTCGATCCATCAGCGCGTCCGGGATATTCAGCGTATTCGCCGTCGCCACGAACATCACTTCGGACAGGTCATACTCGACCTCGACATAATGATCGACAAACGTGCTGTTTTGCTCCGGATCAAGCACTTCCAACAGCGCGGAAGAAGGATCGCCGCGCATGTCCATACCCATCTTGTCCACTTCGTCCAGCAGGAACAGAGGATTTTTCACGCCGACCTTGCTCATGTTCTGCAAAATCTTGCCCGGCATGGAGCCGATATAAGTGCGGCGATGGCCGCGAATCTCGGATTCATCGCGCACGCCGCCCAGCGACATGCGCACGAATTTACGATTGGTGGCGCGCGCGATCGATTGCCCCAGCGAGGTTTTGCCAACACCGGGAGGACCGACCAAACAAAGTATCGGCGCCTTCATCCTGTCCATACGCTGTTGCACGGCCAGATATTCCAGAATGCGTTCCTTGACCTTGTCCAGACCATAGTGATCTTCTTCCAGCACTACTTCGGCCTTTTTCAGATCGGCACTGATCTTGGTTTTTTTCTTCCAAGGCAATCCCATCAGCACATCGATGTAATTGCGCACCACGGTGGCTTCGGCTGACATCGGCGACATCAGGCGCAGCTTCTTCAGCTCTGACTCAGCCTTGCTGCGTGCCTCCTTGGGCATGTGCGCAGCTTTGATCTTTTTTTCCAGCTCGTCAAAGTCGGTACCTTCTTCACCGTCGCCCAATTCTTTCTGGATCGCTTTGACCTGCTCGTTCAGATAATACTCGCGCTGGCTCTTTTCCATTTGACGCCTTACGCGTCCGCGGATGCGCTTTTCGACCTGAAGAATGTCGATCTCGCCTTCCAGCAGTCCCAGCAAATGTTCGAGACGTTTGCGCACGCCAAAAATTTCCAGTACTTCCTGTTTTTGTTCGAGCTTGAGCGGCAGGTGGGCGGCAATAGTATCGGCCAGGCGACCGGCATCATCAATGCCTGCAAGCGATGTCAGTATTTCCGGAGGAATTTTTTTGTTGAGTTTCACATATTGATCAAACTGCGCGATCAGCACGCGACGCATCGCCTCGGATTCGCTGTCGGTACCATCTTCGGCGGGAACGATTTGCACCTCGGCATCGAAGTGCGATTTGGCGTCGTATACGCGCAGCACGTTGGCGCGTTGCGTGCCTTCGACCAACACCTTCACGGTGCCGTCCGGCAATTTCAACATTTGCAGAATGTTGGCCATGCTGCCGATGGCATAGAGATCTTCCGTGCCCGGATCATCCTTGGTTGCGGAGCGTTGCGCCACCAGTGCGATACTTTTGCCGGCTTCCATGGCTGTCTCCAGTGCCTTGATGGATTTTGAGCGTCCGACAAACAATGGAATCACCATATGTGGAAACACGACAACATCGCGCAAAGGCAACAGCGGATGCAAATTACTGATAATAGTGCTGGGGATATCTTGCTCTAACATTAGGCGACCCTTTAAGTGAAGTTTAAGGTTAGATGGGGGTCACGCAAAATAATTCAAGCGTTCCCCATCGGGACAAGATAAAAGAGCGGGCGGAAGGCCGAATCAAGCGGCTTTGTGGGCATCCGCATAAATGATGATGGGTTTTATTTCTCCGGTGGTGCCAGTTTCATCCAGCACGACCTTGCTGACATTATCGAGGGACGGTAAATCAAACATCACATCCAGCAATGCTTGTTCCAGTATTGAGCGCAATCCGCGCGCACCAGCTTTGCGTGACAAGGCTTTGTGGGCGATTGCCAATAATACGCCGTCACGAAATTCCAGATCGACATTTTCCATTGCAAACAGCTTCTGGTATTGCTTGGTCAGCGCATTCTTGGGCTCAGTCAGAATTTTCACCAGCGCGGCTTCGTCCAGCTCCTCCAGTGTGGCCACCACGGGCAGGCGTCCGACAAATTCCGGGATCAGACCGAACTTGATTAAATCTTCCGGCTCCACCCCGCGCAATGTTTCGCCAGTCTTGTGCTGATTTTTGCTGGCGATGGTCGCACCAAAACCGATTCCGGCTTTCTCAGAACGGCTGCGTATGATTTTTTCCAGCCCATCAAATGCGCCGCCGCAAATGAACAGAATATTAGTGGTATCTACCTGTAGAAATTCGGTGTTCGGATGCTTGCGGCCGCCCTGCGGCGGAATCGAAGCCTTGGTGCCTTCGATCAGCTTGAGTAACGCCTGTTGCACACCCTCACCGGACACATCGCGGGTAATCGACGGGTTTTCCGATTTGCGTGATATCTTGTCGATTTCATCTACATACACAATGCCGCGCTGCGCCCGTTCTACATCGTAGTCACAAGTCTGCAATAATTTCTGAATGATATTCTCGACATCCTCGCCGACATAACCCGCCTCGGTCAAGGTAGTCGCATCGGCCATCACGAATGGCACATTCAACAAGCGAGCCAGCGTTTGTGCCAGCAAGGTCTTGCCGGAACCAGTCGGTCCCACCAGCAGAATGTTGCTTTTGGATAACTCTACGCCGTCCTTGTGGTTGCTCTTGAGGCGCTTGTAGTGGTTGTACACCGCTACCGCCAGAATCTTTTTGGCCTGCTCCTGGCCGATTACATATTCATCCAATGTTGCGCAAATATCCTTTGGAACCGGCAAATCGGATTTATCCGACTTGGACGGGTCGCTCTGGGTCTCCTCGCGCATGATGTCGTTGCACAACGTAATGCACTCATCACACACAAACACCGACGGACCCGCAATTAGCTTGCGTACTTCATGCTGGCTCTTGCCGCAGAACGAACAGTAAAGCAATTTATCGCCTGATTTTTTATCCTCAGCCATCGCTACCTGCCTTCCATTAAGTTATCGGTTACCCGCATCCTAGATTCGCTTTTCCAGCACCTGGTCCACCAAGCCATATTTAACGGCATCGGCCGCACTGAGAAAATTATCGCGATCAGTATCACGCTCTATGGTCTCAACAGATTGCCCGGTGTGTTGAGCCAGCATCTGGTTGAGCCTTTGCTTCAGATACAATATTTCACGCGCATGGATTTCGACATCCGAAGCCTGACCACGGAAACCGCCCATCGGCTGATGTATCATCACGCGTGAATTGGGCAGGCAAAAACGCTTGCCCTTTTCGCCGGCGGCCAGCAGGAAAGAGCCCATGCTGGCCGCCTGTCCGATGCACAGCGTACTGATATGCGGTTTGATAAATTGCATGGTATCGTAAATTGCCATGCCCGCAGTGACAGAACCACCCGGCGAATTGATGTAGAAGTGGATGTCCTTATCCGGGTTTTCCGATTCCAGAAACAACATTTGCGCCACGATCAGATTTGCGCTGTAATCTTCTACCTCGCCGACCAGAAACACAACGCGCTCCTTGAGCAGGCGCGAATAAATGTCGTAGGCTCTCTCACCGCGCCCGCTGGTCTCTACGACCATTGGAACCAGACCGATATTTTGTGGCTGTTGCCGGTGCCGGGACGAAAGTTTTTCGTAATCATGCATCATATTAAGTGTTTCCCATCAGCTCGTTGAATACCGCCGGTTTATCGGTGACTTTCGCTTGGCTCATTGCCCAACTTACCACGTTTTCTTCCAGCACCAGATTTTCCACTTCCAGCATACGCTTGGGATCAGCCGCATACCAACGGATAATTTGTTCAGACTCGTCAAAAGTATTTGCATAATCTTCGATCATGGTCTTGACCTGGTGCGGCTGAACATCCACCCCATATTTTTGCTTCAGTTCAGCAAGAATTAATCCCAGTTTAATGCGCTTCTCGGCACGTTCCTTGAACATATCCGCATGCAAGGGCATTCCTTTCATCTTCACTCCGCGCGATTCCATATCGTCGGTGGTGTGCTGCATCAAAGACTGAATTTCCCATTCCAGTAAAATTTTAGGCACCTCGAAATCAGTGATCTTCAGCAGCGCTTCCATCACCGTATCCTTATTGCGTACACCCAGACGACGCGTAACTTCACGAGTCAAATTATCGCGAATCTCGCCTTGAAGTTTGCTGACATCACCGTCCGCAATACCCACAGACTTGGCGAATTCGGCATCGATTGCAGGCAAGTGCGCCGCCTCCACACTATGCACAGTCAGCGTAAAATTAACCGGCTTTCCCGCCAGATCCTTGCTATGGTAATCCGTCGGGAAAGTCATATCGAAGGATTTGGTTTGTCCCGTTTGCATGCCAATGAGCGCCGCTTCGAAATCCGCCAGCATATTTCCCATACCCAGCACTACTGCTAAATCCTTTGCTTCGCCCCCCTTGAATGACTCGCCATCAATCTTGCCAATGAAATCGATATTTACCCGATCTGTGGCTTGAACCGCGCGGTCAACTTTTTCGAATGTGGTGCGCTGCTTGCGCAATGTCGCAATGGTGCTGTCTACATCAGCCGGTGTCAGTTCATAAACCAGACGCTCTATTGATATACCGGACAAATCGCCAATCACAACTTCCGGATATACCTCAAAGGTCGCGCTGTATTCGATCTGCTCGGCGTTTTCATCCTTGGTCTTGACTTCAAACTGCGGAGTTCCCGCCACTTTCAAATTATTGTTTTGTGAGGCTTCGTAAAAAGAACGTTGCAAGGCCTCGTTCAGCGCATCCTGATAAGCCTGCGCACCATAATATTGTTCGACGATTTTGGTTGGGACTTTACCCGGACGGAAACCGGCAATCCTGGCGTTGCGTCCGATATTCTTCAAGCGGTCAGAAACCTGACTACGAATGGTTTGTTGGGGAATAGATGCGTTCAGACGACGTTCTAACGCGCTTACGGTTTCTACGCTGGACATGCTGTAATTTCCTTGAGATAGTTGAATTGTGCCGGAGGCGCAAGCTTGGTGCGAAAGGAGAGACTCGAACTCTCACGCCTTGCGGCGCTGGAACCTAAATCCAGTGCGTCTACCAATTCCGCCACTTTCGCGCTGTTCGCTCTCAGCTTCGGGCGGATTATATCACTAACCCGGCTGTTTTATTTCGACCACCGAACGCCCGCGCAGCTTGCCTTGCAGCATCAATGGGAAAATTTGCGGCAACTCCGCGAAAGGCACGGTGTGCGTTACCTGCGCCAACGACTTTGGACGCAAGCCTGTTGCCAGTTGTTGCCAGAGTGAGCGGCGCAGTGGCATCGCGGTCGCGGCGGAATCAATGCCAAGCAGACGCACCCCGCGCAGGATGAACGGCAGCACCGTGGTGTGCAGTTCGATGCCGCCCGCATTGCCAAAACTCGCGATCACGCCGTTCTGCTGCATGGTGCGCGTCAACCACGCCAGCGTCTCGCCGCCCACTGCATCCAGCGCACCGGCCCATTGCGCTTTTTCCAACGGGCGTGTGCCCATCGTTAATTCTTTGCGCGACAAAATTTCTGTCGCCCCCAGTGCTTTCAGATAATCGTGTTCGGAATCTTTCCCGGTCAGCGCGACCACGTGATAACCCAGTTGCGCCAGCATCATGATCGCAAGGCTGCCCACGCCGCCGGTCGCACCCGTGACCATCACCTTGCCCTTGTCCGGCGTCAGCTCATTTTGTTCGAGACGATGAATAGCCAGGGCAGCAGTGAATCCCGCCGTACCCAGCGCCATTGCATCGAACAGCGACAAACCTTGCGGCAACGCCACCACCCAGTCCGCAGACACGCGCACATATTCCGCATAACCGCCATCGTGATCCACGCCCATGCCGTAGCCCGTCACGAGCACCTCATCACCAACCTTGAAGCGCGCGTCCGCAGAACTAACCACCTCGCCCGCCATATCCACCCCGCCCACGCACGGAAAACGCCGCACGATCTTGCCCGCGCCGGTAGCGGCGAGCGCATCCTTGTAATTTATGCTGGAGTAATGCGCCTGGATGACGACCTCACCAGGATCGAGATCGTCCAGCGACAGCTCGACGAAACGCCCGGCGGATTTGCCGTTTTCATCAAAGATGCGATAGACAGAGAAATTTTTCATTGGGATGCCGCATTTACCACCGTTCGTGTTGAGCTTGTCGAAACATGAACGACAGAAAACATGTCAACATCGTCGGGGTAGCCCGACAACTAGTCACTTTTTCTCGCTTCGAAGCAAAAGAAAGTATCTTGCTGCCGGGCAACCCCCGGCGAAGTTGATTTTGATTTTCGCGTACTTCACAGTGTGCCAGCCGCTTTGCGGCGACCCTTCGGCAAGCTCAGGGCGAACGGCCCCTAATTTACAAATCCAGCAACACCCGCCCCGGAAACTCCAACGCTTCCTTGATGGCAGACAAAAACTGCACCGCTTCTCGCCCGTCAATGATGCGATGATCGTAAGACACCGCAAGATAATTCATCGGACGGATCACGATCTGGCCGTTCTCGACGACGGC
>JBDTPU010000041.1:0-3742 GCA_039932535.1 Gallionella sp.
TTTACCTCGGCAATCATTCCGGCAACTCCGATGGTAAGTACACCAGCCCTCCTTTTTCCCATGCCACAATTAATGCCGAGGAAAGCAACTTCAAGCAAGAAGCGGAACGTAGAACAGGAAGAGTCCTTTTACCTTCCGAGGTCTCTTCGTACTGGTTCAAGCAGGGTGTAGCGGAGGCCGCTTCAAACCCAGGACTCAGCTTAATCCGATACGAACGCAGGCTTCGTTGGACCATCGGCAATGAAGAGCTACCCGACACGAGACATCTCGATTTCTACCGAGATCTGTTTAATATTTTAAAGTTGCCCATCCTTTGGGGATTTGGGATGGTCTCTTTTCTTGGTATGGTGGGCACAATGATCCTTATCCGGGTGAAGGAAAAGAAAGCTTTATTTAGCGTCCTCTTTGCCGGCATATACATTCTGGCGATAAGTCTCTTCTTCGTCTTCGGCCGCTTCCGTATGCCACTCCTCGTACCCTTTTCTATTTTAGCCGGAGCCGGGATTATGCAGGCTTACCGCCAGCTGGAGATAATAAGAATGCGGGGTTTAATCCTGTCGCTGCCGTTGTTATTTTTTCTGTCGTGGCTCTCATTTGGCGAGGTTTTGCCCAAAACAGAAAGCTATTTCCCCGAGTACTTCAATATGGGAACCGAGTACAACATTAAGGGAAAGTATGAAGATGCCGCCTCTGAGTATGAGAAAGCCCTGTGGGTGCACCCTAGTAGTTATGCGATGGTGCAGCCGCTTGTGCTGGGACTCGCCGAATACTATGTCAGCCGGGGCAAGCTAGCAGCGGCCCAACGCTTGCTGCAAAAGGCGATCACCACCTATCCTGACAACAAAACTTACGCAGAAAGACTGGTGGCTCTCCGGAAACGCCAACAATAAAAATGTGGTATCGCATACCAATGCGATAACTTACTAAATGGACAGGATGAGAGCGGCAGTTCCCAAGCTGCACATAAGGGTCGATAAACAGTCAGCTACACACCTTAAAGTAGACCTTTAATTAATTTCTATGGCTGTCTACTTTGGGCTCACAGTAGAAGCAGACATTTAATTTCAAATCCAATTTATTTGCCACACATGAGCAAACCATTGAATCCCACTGAGCCTCAGGCAACCCTCTCCACCGCGCGAATCGCCTTCGCCAGCTTCATCGGCACCGCCATCGAGTTCTACGATTTCTACATTTACGGTCTCGCGGTGGCGATGGTAATCGGCCCGATATTCTTCCCCGGTAGCGAGCCGGCGGCACAGGCGTTGAATGCTTTCCTCACGTTCGGCATCGCGTTCCTCGCGCGCCCGCTCGGCGCCTTGTTGTTCGGACATTTCGGCGACCGCATCGGACGCAAGGCAACCTTAGTCGTTTCGCTGTTGGTGATGGGTGTCTCCACAATACTGATCGGCGTGTTGCCAAGTTATGAGATGGTCGGCTGGCTCGCGCCCGCCCTGCTCTGCCTGCTGCGCTTCGGCCAAGGAATCGGCCTCGGCGGCGAATGGGGCGGCGCAGCTTTGCTCGCGGCAGAATATGCGCCCGCCGGAAAGCGCGGATTGTTTGGCATGTTCCCGCAACTGGGGCCGTCCGTAGGATTTTTATTTGCAGTTGGCGGCTTTCTGTTGCTGGCGAATACACTCGACGATGCGCAGTTTCGCGCATGGGGCTGGCGCATTCCGTTCCTCGCCAGCGCGGCGCTGGTCATCGTCGGTCTCTACGTACGGCTCAAACTCGCAGAGACACCGGTGTTTCTTAAAGCCATGAAAACCGCCGTTCGCCCTGAGCTTACGGCAAGCTCAGGATTAAAGGCTGATATCAGAGGACGCTCCAATAAAGAATCTGCCGCCGCTTCGCAGCGACCCTTCGACAAGCTCAGGGCGAACGGGATGATGGGAACATAACGAACGAATATTAGAATTCCGCTGTCGCAACTGCTGTCCGATCATACCGCGCCGCTGGTGCTGTATGGCGGACTCGCCTGGGTAGGTGGATATATTTCCGCCGCTGCTGCGATCAGTTTTCTGGCCGTATTCTTGATGCGCGAAACGCGCGACCGGGAGTTGGCGTGACAACTCTGCCGCCCGCAATTTTCCTGATGGGTCCCACCGCCAGCGGCAAGACCGGGGTTGCCGTAGAACTCGCGCAAACCCTGCCGGTGGAAATTATCAGCGTTGATTCCGCGCTGGTGTATCGCGACATGAACATCGGCACGGCCAAACCGGATGACGCAACGCTGACGCGTGCGCCGCATCACCTGCTCGACATACGCGATCCCACCGAAGCCTATTCCGCCGCTGCGTTTCGCCATGATGCGCTGCGCCTGATGCAGGACATCACCGCGCGCGGCAAGATACCTTTATTGGTCGGTGGCACCATGCTGTATTTCCGCGCCCTGCAACATGGCCTGAGCACTTTGCCCGAAGCCGATTCAAGCATACGCGCCGAACTCGATACAGAAATCGCGCAGCACGGTATCCAGCATCTGCATCAACGGCTCGCTTTGGTGGATGCCGAAACCGCTGCGCGTCTTGCCCCCAATGACACACAGCGTATCCAGCGTGCGTTGGAAATTTATCGGCTCACCGGACAACCAATGTCTACGCTGCTTAAACAAAAACAGCACAGCGAACTGCCCTACCGCATTCTGTCCATCGCATTAATACCGGGCGAGCGCAGCGTGCTGCACCAGCGCATCGCCACACGTTTTAAACAAATGCTCGAACAAGGTTTGGTAGACGAATTATGCAGCTTGAGACAACGCTATGTGTTGCATCCTGGTTTGCCCTCCATGCGTTGCGTAGGTTATCGTCAGGCGTGGCAATTCCTGGATGGCGAAATCACTGAAGCGCAATTACTGGAAACCGGCATTGCAGCCACGCGCCAGCTCGCCAAGCGACAACACACCTGGCTGCGCTCCATGCCGGACAATATCGAGATTGATTGCCTGATGAAAAATCTGAATGAGAAAGTCAGCGCCACAATCGCACAATTGTTGCACGTATAATGTCCGTCTTGATTATTGAAAGCCAGATGCAATGAAAATCACGGTTATAGGTTCCGGTTATGTGGGCTTGGTGTCGGGCGCGTGCCTGGCCGAGTTGGGCAATGATGTGCTGTGCCTGGATGTGGATCCGCGCAAGATCGCCCTGTTGCAACAAGGCGGTGTGCCAATCTACGAACCGGGTCTGGAAGATATGATCAAGAGTAACGTCGCTTCCGGCCGATTGCGCTTCACCACCGACGTGGCGGACAGCGTGGCGCATGGGCTGGTGCAAATGATCGCGGTAGGTACCCCGTCGGGTGAAGATGGCTCGGCAGATTTGCAATATGTAATCGCCGCGGCACGTGCCATCGGCCGCACCATGAGCGAATATAAAGTGATCGTGGACAAATCCACCGTACCGGTCGGAACGGCAGACAAAGTCAAACAGGCAGTGCAGGAAGAACTCGATAATCGCAGTATCAAATCAAGCACGAATACGATTGCCCCCTCTCCCTCTGGGGGAGGGTTGGGGAGGGGGACTGCTTCCAGCTGGGACGGCAGTTTCAGCGTCGTATCGAATCCGGAATTTCTAAAGGAAGGCGCTGCGATAGACGACTTCAACCGCCCGGATCGCATTGTCATCGGCGCCGAAGACGAACAGGCCATCCGCGTGATGCGCCAGATGTACGCGCCATTCCAGCGCAATCATGACCGCCTGATGGTGATGGATATAAAATCCGCCGAGCTCACCAAATATGC
>JBDTPU010000042.1:0-2121 GCA_039932535.1 Gallionella sp.
GTGCTTTACATCATGCCCAGCCCCGCCGCTCGATTTCGGCAATCATTTTGTTGGCTGCGAAAATAAGTGCCGGCACAAAAGCATGGCCGGTTTGCAGCGCGCTGGTAAGCACGGTCGGGTCTTCGACGTATTCGTGAACCATCTGGTTTCTGAGGTTACGAATGGCCATCCATTCGTCAGCAGATTTGAGCAGTCCCAAGCGTTCTGCCTGGTCAAGATTGTCGATGACGGCCGATGTTTTTTCACCCAATGCGTCCAAAAGCAAGGGTAGCAGTTTGTCACCCACGGTGTCTTGCAGGCGGCCAAACCTGCCGACAAAGGCTTCCACCTGTTCTGCCAGGTCGTGGTCTGCCTCAAGTCTGGTTGCTTGTTCCAGGGTGAACAAGCTTACAAACAAGCGCTGGTCCGTGGTGGTGAGGTGTTGGCATTCTTTGCGCACGACTCGAGCCAAAAATTGCAGGCGCAGTGCGATCTTGGGTTCCAGTGTCATAGCAATTTTCCTTCTTGAAATGCAATATCGTGGATAGGCAAGCGCATGAGGTTGGGTGCGCTGAGCAGCACATCCACTTTGCGGCCATTCATGGCGCGCGACACCAGTGCAGACAACTGCGCGGCCATGAGCGCCGGGTTGGCCACGGATTCCGTCAGTTCGAGTAGGAGGTCAAGGTCGCCACCGTGCGCAGTGTCATCAAGCCTTGAGCCGAAAACCCGCACGCGGGATTGTTTTCCCGCCACTTGTTGGGCGAATTGGCGAATAGCCTGGATTTGATTGTCAGTCAGGCGCATGTTTTTTGAAATCAACCAGAAAGACAAATCCACGTGCGACGATGCCGGAATATCTCATACTATTTCTCCTGCAATCGTTTAACAAGCCTCTGATTAAGCCCCGTTCGTGCCGATAACCAATGACTTGCCGCTTCAGCGGCTTAGTCAGATGGCTGGTAGTTTCACCAGTGTTTTTCGTTCATCCTTCGATACGCCGCGCCTAGCACGGCACTCAGGACGAACGAAAAACGTATCGAGGCATATTCCCGAGTTAATCGGTTCTTTAAATTTTAACAGCAAGGCTTGCATCATGCGAACAACTCCGCCTCGGCAAAGCTTTTCCCTTGCGTGTCTTTAGCAGAAACGAGTGGGGCTCCTTGCAGCTTCCAGTCTATCGCCAGCGCCGGATCATCCCAGCGTATGCAGCGCTCATGCTCCGGGAACCAGTAGTCGGTGGTCTTGTACAAAAATTCTGCGGTCTCGGTTAGAACGAGGAAGCCATGCGCAAAGCCTTCCGGTATCCATAGCATGAGTTTGTTTTCGGCAGATAATTCCTGCGCGACGTGCCGCCCGAAAGTGGGTGAATTTTTCCGGATATCCACCGCAACATCAAGCACTGCACCCTCAACCACACGCACCAGTTTCGCTTGCGGGTGCTGAATTTGATAATGCAATCCGCGCAACACATTTTGAACAGAGCGCGAGTGGTTGTCCTGCACGAAATCCACATCATGGCCGGTCAGTTCGGCAAACCTGCGCTTGCTGAAACTTTCAAAAAAGAATCCCCTGTCATCGCCGAATACTTTTGGTTCGATGATCAGCAGGTCGGGAATGGTGGTGTGGATCAGCTTCATTCCGATAAATCCTTTTCCTTGAGTACGCGCATTAAATAAGCGCCATAGCCGCTTTTGAGCAGCGGTGCGGCGAGTTTTTCCAGTTGTGCGGCATTGATAAATCCCTTGTGATAGGCAATCTCTTCCGGGCAGGCGATTTTAAGTCCCTGGCGATGTTCGATGGTCTGGATAAACTGGCTCGCTTCGAGCAACGATTCATGCGTACCGGTATCCAGCCAGGCGTAGCCGCGCCCCATGATTTCTACAGACAGTGCGGCACGCTCCAGATAGATGCGATTAAGATCGGTGATTTCCAGTTCGCCGCGCGGCGAAGGTTTTAGCTTGGCGGCAATGTCCACCACAGTATGGTCGTAAAAATACAGGCCGGTGACGGCATAATTGGACTTGGGCCGCACGGGTTTTTCTTCCAGTGAGATAGCGCGCCCATCCGCATCGAATTCCACCACGCCATAACGTTCCGGGTCGCGCACATGATAGGCGAATACGGTCGCGCCTTTTGTGC
>JBDTPU010000043.1:0-2990 GCA_039932535.1 Gallionella sp.
CTGAACGACATTCCCCTTTCCGCGCTGCATTTTTATCTGACCGCGCCCTATCCATGCAGCTACCTGCCCGATCTGCAGGCACGCTCACAAGTCGCCACGCCCGCATTGCTGATCACCGCGCCGGTGTATACACAACTGGTGCAGCGCGGCTTCCGGCGCAGTGGAACTTACACTTACCGGCCGCATTGCGATCATTGTCGTGCCTGTATCCCGCTGCGCATCTTGGCCAAACAGTTCACCGCAAACCGCTCGCAGCGGCGTGCCTGGAAGCACCATGCACAACTCGAGGCTACACTGCATCCGTTACAGGACAACGCGGAATATTACCAACTCTATCAACGCTATCAGCGCGCACGCCACAAAGACGGCGGCATGGACAATGACGACCGCGAGTCGTATCAGAATTTTCTGCTGCAGAGCCATGTCGATACGCTGCTGGTGGAATTCCGCGAACCCTTCGATCATGCTCACAACAAACAAGGCGTACTGCGCATGGTCAGTGTGATCGATCTGCTCAGCGACGGACTGTCTTCGGTATATACCTTTTATGAGCCGGATTTGCCGCGCGCGCGCCTGGGGATTTACAACGTGCTGTGGCAAATTGATCTGTGCCGCAAACTCGATCTGGATTTCGTCTACCTGGGTTACTGGATAGCAGCCAGCCGCAAAATGGCTTACAAATCGCAATACCAGCCCGCGCAAGGCTTGCAGGACGGCACTTGGCGCGCGCTCGATCAGCCTGCCGGCGACAACCCATCCGAAGGAGACTCAGCATAAAAACACGTTTAGGTATTTTTATTTTATCGCTGATTTTATTGCCCCTGGCTGGGCTGCTGTTAAGCGGCCAGGAACTGTTGAGCAACCAAGCATGGCGCGAAGTATTAACTGTCAATTTCGTAACCAACAGCGCGGCCACAACTGAAAATATCGCCGCAATATTGCTCACCACACTGACGCTGCTGGGCTATATCCTGCTCATCAATCGCATCATCCAAATGCAAACTGGTAATAATCCAATCCACACTCAACGCAACTATTTTTTATGGATGGCGGTAGCTAGTGCAGTGCTCGGCTGGCTGTTGGCCTACCTGAATTTATTCACCGCAAGCTGGTCGGCTGAATCAGGCGGCTTCGCCATGCAACTACTGCTCTATACCCCTTTATTCGCCTTGCTGGCTCCGGCAGTGTTGTGCACCCGCGCCTTGCTCGGCACATTTCCCGGACTGCTCAAACGCTTGGCGCGCGGCATATCTTTGCCGACAGTCGGCGACGAAACACTTGCAGTCAGCCTGGCACCCATCGCCGCACTGGGTCTGTTCGGTGGTGTGGTTTGGCCTGTGCAATTATTCTGGCTGTTGTGGATTGCACCGCTGTTGCTGCTGGTTGTACTGCAACTGCTGTGGCACGAAAGCACGATTTTTTCCGGCCTCAAATCCGGTGATTGGGGTCGCGTGATTTGCGCCGCGTTGGCTGGAATTATTGTAGGCAATCTCAC
Source organism: Gallionella sp. (assembly GCA_039932535.1). GTDB lineage: Bacteria > Pseudomonadota > Gammaproteobacteria > Burkholderiales > Gallionellaceae > Gallionella. Next base: position 1,496 of record JBDTPU010000043.1, read on the forward strand.
CTCAATCAGCTATCAAGCGAGTGGCGGAAAACTGATCAGCAATTTACCTAATTCGCTGTACACGCAACTCGGCTATGCCGTCTTCGGCTTGCTGTGTTTACAACTCGGTGATGTCATCGCAGAAAACTGGCGCGGCAAAAAACGCAACCAAGTATTCCGGCAAAAGAAGAAATTTCCAATTCCTGTGGTCGTCAAAACAGACGCCGACCAGCAAGAATAACTATGTACCGGTTGCTTCGTCCCGCGCTGTTTCAGTTTGACCCGGAAACTGCCCACCATTTCACGCTCGGCAGTCTGAATACCTTGCATTCATTGGGATTGAGCGGCATCATCGCATCGCGTCCCGCCGCTGATCCACGCACCGTAATGGGACTGGCTTTCCCCAATCCGGTTGGACTCGCCGCCGGACTCGACAAGAATGGCGACTGCATAGAGGGTCTCGCGGCACTCGGTTTCGGCTTCATCGAAATCGGCACCGTCACGCCGCTACCCCAGCCCGGCAACCCCAAGCCACGGCTGTTTCGCCTGCCGCAAGCAAACGCCATCATCAACCGCATGGGCTTTAATAATGATGGCGTGGACAAGCTGATAGAGAATGTTCAGCGCGCAAAATATCGCGGCATTCTGGGCATTAACATTGGCAAGAATGCGGCCACGCCGATGGAAAATTCCGCCGATGATTATTTGATTTGTTTGCGTAAAGTTTACGCTCACGCCAGCTACATCGTCGTCAACATCTCTTCGCCAAATACGAAGAATCTGCGCCAGTTGCAAGGTGAAGATGCCCTCAATGATCTGCTCAAATTGCTCAAGGCCGAACAACAAAAGCTCGCCGGCACGCATGGAAAATATGTGCCCTTGGCACTAAAGATTGCACCAGATATGGAAGCCGGGCAAATCGCGCAAATCGCGCGTCTGCTGATGCAACATCGCATCGACGGCGTAATCGCCACCAATACCACGCTATCGCGCGACGGCGTGAAAAATCTACCGCATGGCGAAGAAAGCGGCGGCTTGAGTGGCGCGCCGGTGCGCGAAAAATCCACTGCTATCATCCGACAGCTTGCTGCCGAACTGCAAGGCGCATTACCCATCATCGGTGTCGGCGGCGTTTTGAATGGCGCCGATGCCGCTGAAAAAATCCGCGCGGGTGCGGCCCTGGTTCAACTCTATAGCGGACTGATTTATCGCGGCTCCGCACTGGTCGCAGAAAGTTGTGCGGCGATCAAGGCTATTGAATAATTGGGAAGACCAGTTTGTCCCGGACATTTGCCCGATTATCTGCCCTATATAAGTCGAGTTTTCTGTCAACCTTACTAAGTCGCAATCACGGCTTCGCAAATAGCAGATTGCTTTTTTCATAACATTAGAGTATTCTAATATACAAATATGTAAACGGTGCGGCATATGAAAATTTCAATGGTCTTGTACGTGTGGTTATTGAGCGCAGCATCTGCTTATGCGAACGAGCCGCTTTCTGTTGCGCCGGTTCAAT
>JBDTPU010000044.1:0-4849 GCA_039932535.1 Gallionella sp.
CAGCTTCACATCGTCCCCCACTGCGGGCAGGCCGTATTTAACGCCGAAATCGGAACGCTTGATCTGCGCACTGGCCGCAGCACCGCACTCCTCTTTTTTGTTCATCGGGTTGGTTCCGCAGTTGAACGCATCAATGGTCAATGTAACCGGCTTGGTGACGCCCAGTATGGTCAGGTTGCCGTCCACGCTGGCCGGCGTATCGCCCTTGAAATGCATCGCGGTGGATTTGTAAGTGATCGCTGGAAATTCTGCTGCGTTGAAAAAATCCGGCGAGCGCAGATGATCGTCGCGCTTGGCAAAACCGGTGCTGACCGAAGCGGACTCAATGCTGATTTCCACTGAACCGGTTTTTGCCGCACGATCCACAGTGACGCTGCCGCTGGTCTTGTCGAAGCGGCCTTGCATGGTCGAGAAGCCCAGATGATTGATGCTGAAATGCGGGAAGGTGTGAGGCGGATCTATTGTATAACTGTCCGCAGCAAAGGCAGGCAGTGGCAGTGCGGCAGAGATAACGAGGGCGGAGAATAGTAGCTTGTGCATGGTTATTCCTTACGTGATTGTCAAAAATCAAACAAGTGTTTGATTGGTTCTCAGCATAGCAACCGGGATTGTTTCTGTAAAGTACACTTCTAAAAATATTGGCCTGCAAAGTCTTTTTGATTTTCTCCCGCCATGCAAAGGTGTAGCATGGCGCCTATTCGTTTTTCGGCAGGCCAGAAATCAGTAATGAATAAAACACGTCCGAAGCACCTCGCCCTGCGTCTCATCAAATTACCGCTCCCCGGTATTGTCTCTATTCTCCATCGCATCAGCGGCCTGGTGCTGTTCATTGCGCTGCCATTACTGTTACTAATGCTGCAATATAGCCTTGCCTCGATTGCGACCTACACCGAATTGATGTCCATGCTTGCGCAGCCGCTGGCAAAATTATTGCTGCTGGTATTGCTGGGAGCTTTCATCTATCACTTTTGTGCCGGGCTGCGTTTTCTGGCAATTGATCTGCACTACGTGCGCAATCTTGCGCAATCACGCAACAGCAGCAAGCTGGTGATCGCGGCGAGTCTGGTATTGACCATTTTGATTGGAATAAAGCTATGGTAAATCGCGTCGTCACCGGCGCGCATTATGGATTGCGCGACTGGTTGATTCAGCGCGTCACCGCCGTGGTAATGGCAGTGTATAGCGTATCATTGGCCGGTTATCTATTGCTGCAACCCACTCTCGATTATGACCATTGGACTGCCCTGTTTTCCAGCCAGCTAATCCGCGCGTTCACCTTGTTGTTCCTGCTGAGCGTGTTCTATCACGCCTGGATAGGCGTGCGCGATGTCGTGATGGATTACGTCCGGTCTGCCGCTGCGCGTCTGGTGATACATGTGTTGGTAATTCTGGTGTTGCTGCTGTATGTCATCTGGTCGGTACAAATTTTGTGGGGAATGTGATGGCCGTTGCGAAAAGAACTTTCGATGTAGTCGTGGTCGGCGCGGGCGGTTCCGGGATGCGCGCGGCATTGCAACTGGCGCAAGCGGGATTAAAAGTTGCGGTGCTGTCCAAGGTGTTCCCTACCCGCTCGCACACGGTGGCCGCACAGGGTGGCATCGCTGCATCGCTGGGCAACGTCAAGGAAGACAACTGGCACTGGCATATGTATGACACGATCAAAGGTTCGGATTATCTGGGCGACCAGGATGCCATCGAGTTCATGTGCCGCGCCGCGCCGGAAGTGGTATATGAGCTGGAACATTTTGGTATGCCGTTCGACCGTTTGGATAGCGGCAAAATTTATCAGCGCCCGTTTGGCGGGCATATGCAGGAGTTTGGCAAGACGCCGGTGGAACGAGCTTGCGCGGCTGCCGACCGCACCGGCCATGCGTTGCTGCATACGCTGTATCAGCAAAACGTAAAAGCCAATACGCATTTTTTTATCGAATGGATGGCGCTGGATTTAATTCGCGATAAGGACGGCGACGTGCTCGGTGTCACGGCGATGGAAATCGAAACCGGCGAGGTGATGATTTTTCAGGCGCGCGCCACGCTGTTTGCCACCGGCGGCGCGGGGCGCATTTTTCAGGCCAGCACCAATGCCTATATTAATACCGGCGACGGTTTGGGCATGGCGGCGCGCGCCGGGATCCCACTCGAAGACATGGAATTTTTTCAGTTCCATCCCACCGGAGTTTATGGCGCAGGCGTGCTGATTTCCGAAGGCGTGCGCGGCGAAGGCGGCTATCTCATCAACAAGGACGGTGAACGCTTCATGCTGAAATATGCGCCGAATGCGAAAGATCTGGCCAGCCGCGATGTAGTGTCGCGCGCGATCGCCACCGAGATCAAGGAAGGGCGCGGTTGCGGGCCGCACGGCGATCATATTTTATTGAAGGCCGATCATCTGGGCGATGCCGTCATCCGCCAGCGCCTGCCCGGCATACGCGAAATCGCGCTCAAATTCGCGCATGTGGATCCGGCCAAAGATCCCATCCCGGTCGTGCCCACCGCACATTATATGATGGGCGGCATCCCGACCAATTACCACGGCCAGGTCGTCGCGCCTTACAAAACCGGCCCGGACGAAATAGTGCAGGGTCTGTATGCGGTAGGCGAATGCGCTTGCGTATCGGTGCATGGCGCGAATCGCCTGGGTTGCAACTCGCTGCTGGACTTGATGGTGTTCGGACGAGAGGCGGGGAAACAAATCATTGCCGATCTGCGGCGCAATCCGCATCCCAAGCACTTGCCAGCAGATGCCGCCGAGCGTCCGCTGACGCGTTTGGCGCGACTGGAAAATCAAACGAACGGCGAGCGTGTCGCCGAGGTTGGCGATGCGATGCGCAAGTCCATGCAAAAACATTGTGGCGTGTTTCGTTTCCCGGAGCTGCTGGCCGAAGGGGTGGCTCAAATAAAACAGATCGCCGAGCGTGTCGCCCATACTGAAATACAAGACAAGAGCCGCGTGTTCAACACCGCGCGCATCGAGGCTTTGGAACTGGATAATTTAATCGAAGTCGCCCAGGCCACCATGGTTGCCGCAGCGGCGCGCCAGGAAAGCCGCGGTGCCCATGCACGCAATGACTATCCGTTGCGCGATGATGTGAACTGGCTCAAACACAGCCTGTATTTCCGCGACGGATATCGGCTGGATTACAAACCGGTGCGGCTCAAACCGCTGACCGTGGAATCGTTCCCGCTCAAGGCGCGGGTGTATTAATCCGGCAGGCCATTAGCCGCATGCATAGCGAATTGATTTATTCCCGAGGTCACCGCATGACAAAAGAAATACCAGGCGTAATGAAAAGTTCGAATGCGGAGTTTATTTCCGCAGGCTCAAAAACTGCTTACCTGCTGTCATTGCTGATTGTCGGCATTCCAGTTCTTTTGGCCTTTATAAGCATCGCCCTGAAAAATTGGGGACAGATTTTTGATGATGCATTTATATCGTATCGTTATGCGCAAAATCTGGCGATGGGCTATGGGCTCACCTGGAACCCGGGCTATCCGCCCACCGAGGGTTATACCAATCCGCTGCTGGTACTCATGCTGGCTCCCGTAATCTGGGCAGGTCTCGATCCTTTATTGTTTACCCGGATATCAAGCATTATCTGCGTGATCGCAATATCTGCCATATTGTTCAATGTTGCCCGGCGCCGGTATCACTGTTCACACCTGGCAGCAATCATGATCGCCGCCATTATTTTCATGTTTCCAGCAACGGCAATTATATGCATACTCGGGCTGGAGACAGTCATTTATGCCTGTCTGCTGCTGCTTACCTTTATCGCGGGTACCAATTTTATTGACCGCCAGCAACTCCGTGGCTCCATCATGTTCAGCTGCTTGCTTTTTCTTACCATGCTGTTGCGTCCCGAAGCGATACTTTTATACCCGGTCATATCTGCTGCAGCGTTATTCACTGCAGTTCGCCATAAAACCGGCTTAAAACCTTTGCTGGCCGGTCTGTTACTGCTGCTGGCCATGGGTGGAGCCTATCTGGCATGGAAGTATTTTCATTTTGGACAGTTGTTACCCAATCCATTTTATATAAAGGCGTCGGGGAATACGTTGATCAGCCCGGATGGACTTCAAAGTGTACACGAGTTTATAAACGATTATTTTCCTGTGCTGGCCTTTGCGCTGGCGAGCTTGCTGCTGACCGTTTTCGCCCATCGCAACATGCAACGCTGGAACAGGATAGCGGTACTGGCGGGTTCCGTTTTTGTTGTTATGTATTGCCTGTTTTTCATGCATGTCGATACGCTGATGGATATCAGCGGACGGTTTCTTTATCCGCTTGTCCCTCTGATCATCTTGTTGGCCATTCCATCGTTCTCCAGAACTATGGAATTTTTTGAATCTTTTTCGAAATATAAAATATATGTGCTGCCTGTGTTGATGCTGGCATTTTTATTCGCCTTTGGCGGGAGAGGTATTTTCAAGATAGAGGACAGGATAAACTGGCTCACTTCACATCAAGCTGCGCCGGCAAGAGTGACTCCCATGCAAAAGGAATATCTAATTTCCAAGGCGCTGGCCCGCTTCCCGCCCATCAGGGAAGTGCGCATCGCATTTGCCGATTCGGGTGTGATGCCCTATTTCAGCGGCGCAATATGGCTGGATGTAGTGGGTCTCAATGACGGGTTCATTGCGAAATCGCGCAGCAAAAAAAATCTGCTGGATTATTTTTTTATCTGGTCTCCCGACATGGTGATCCATCCGGGTAAATTTGGCATGTCTTGGCTGAGAATGGGGCACGGCCCGTTGGGAGATTATCTCTCGTGGTCAAACGACCCAAGATGGGACGAATATGAATATGTAGGGACAAGCACATTGGAAGGATTCCCTTATGATTTACAGT
>JBDTPU010000045.1:0-2732 GCA_039932535.1 Gallionella sp.
TTTTATTTTGGCCAGCCAAATCCCTTTTTCATCTTTGGTAAATTCAATACTATTTATGCACTACACCCGGAGTTATTTGATTTTGAGCCTCTTGACTACAATACCACCAGGGGCGTAGATATTATTGCGAGGAATAAAAGTCCAAATATGATTACAGAGGGCGAGCATTCTTATATCGAACTCAAATACATGTTACAAGCTAAGAAATTCAATCACGCTTTCACATATCTTCGTTGGATCGTTTGTTGGGATTTCGATAAAGCCATTGCAGTCAAATCCGAACTAAGTGGCATTGAAGACACAGATGTGCGCCAACTCCATTCGAGCACTGACAATGAAGGCCATCCTGGTTATTCCTTGGTTAACGTACTAAGGGGAAACAATATACAAGTTATTCGCCTAAAGGAATTTCTTAAGAATAAGCTAGAGTTGGAATTTAAACCGGAACACTAGCTCCTAGATAATCCAGCTACCGAAATCACGAGGGATGCTCATGCCCATAGGCGCGAGATATTCTTCACGCAAGATTTCTCCCGGGTGTATCGGGCGCATGCCATTTTTCACGATGTTGTATTCCTCGGTGTTGTAGGGTGGACAAAAGCCCCCGCAAGGGTGACGCCCTGGTTGTATAGCCGACAAGTCGGCAACAACCACGCAGGCACGTCGTGCCGTATCCACCCTACGATACTAACTGCCTTTCTTCGGCTTTTCCTCGCCGGTTACAAACCCGATAGGCCGTTTCTTCTGCGGCTCTGGCGGCGTCATCAATTCACGGATCGCATCGAACACTTGCTTGAGTTGGGCGCGCGTGTTGCGCGCAAAGGTATCGTGTTGCATCGCCAGCGCTTCGGTTGCTTGCTCCAGATCATCCAGGCGCTTTGCCAATTCTGTATTGGATGCCAGCACTTCGCACAGGCGCACAAAGGCGCGCACCACATATACGGACATTTCCACAGCACGCGGCGATTTGAGTATGGTTGCCACCATGATGGCACCGTGCTCGGTAAAGGCCATAGGCCGTTTGCGCCGCCCGCCCCAACTTGATGTCGCAAAATGCGACTTCAAGTTGGCAAGCTCATCAACCGTCACTTCAAATATAAAGTCCTGCGGGAAACGTTCAAGATTGCGCCGTACTTGCTCATTCAAACGGCGCGTTTCCACGCCGTTGAGCGCTGCCAAATCGGCATCAAGTAAAACCTTTTGCCCGCGCAGCAACAGAATACGGTGCGTAATCGTTTCCAGCGGTAACAGGGAAGACGTACTCATTGAGCAACTGGCAAATAATATGCAGAGAGACTTGCAGTCATGTTATTTCCCTTAAATAACAAACTTGCTAATTAGTCGTTTCGGTTGGTGCGGCAACTTGCGCGGCTTATAGGGCGCTCTATGCCTGATGCAAGGCCGCGCGCACATTCTCCGGTAGCGGTACGGCCAGGAACAGCTTTTCCGGATACAGATAATCTTCGCCCGACTCATCCATTACGCGAAGATAGTGGCGTGATTCGGCCTGTGCATCGGGAATGACTTCGTATATTTTTCTGCTTTCCAGCGAAGCTGGATAACCTTCATTGGAAATACACACAACAAAATTTTCCATGTTCATTCCTTTGTCAGTCGATAAAATGTTTGATCTTGATTTCGCGCTTGCCGAATCCGTGTGCTTCTTACCAGTGAATCTCGGCACGGACTGTAGTGCCGTCCTCCAGACGGACTGTGGCAAAGCCTTTCTTTTTCTTCCAGTTGCCGATCCCATAATACTTGCGTAGCCTCGGCAAGACCCGGATGCCGGAGCCTTCCGCGATGGTCTCAACTCCGGTTATTTCGCCGATGATTTCAAATCATGCGGCTAATTTACGCGCCAAACTTATGGGATGCAAGCAGCCAGCAAAACTCATATCAAATCCCGGTAAATAGCAAATCCAATGCGGCGATGATTTCATCGCGTTTGTTTTTTAGCGACGCAACTTTATCGCCCAGCGAACGGTTGGAGATACCTGCCAGTTCGGCAGTGGACATCACGACTGATGCGCCCTTGATCTTGAACTGAGGATTCAAATGTTTTGCCGCCAGCCCCATTTCATCAGCTACAACGAGCGGCGCCACGACACGGGTTGACAACGTATCCAACAGGTCGGCCTGCACATCCAGCAGATAAGGAATGGTTTTACGCGTAGCCGCATTCGGATTGAGGTAAACATCGAACTGCGCCATCAGAACCGCCTCAAACCGTCGCTGAACGTGCCTCGCGCTTCGATGCGACGGTTGTATTCATCCAGCGCTTTCTGGTTTTCTGCCAGCCATTGGCCGCGCTGTGCCTGCCGGATGATTTCGGCCAGATGCTGTTCCAACGTCTGCGAAAGATTGATATTAAGCTGCTTGGCTTGCTGCAAGAGATCGGCGTTGATACTTAGATTGGCTGATTTCTTGGGTGCAGCCTGGTTGAAAATAACATTGCTCACGGCTTTTCCTTAACATTCATAATGCGCATAATCTACGCGCATCAACTACACGTGTCAAGAATGAACCTGCCTGGGCAGGGTTGGCATTCTTCATCATCGGCTGCCATTCGCCTGCTGCTTCTCCAGTATCACCAGCGCAATCCCACCGAGTATGGCGACGGACGACAATACCAGGCGCCATGTCAGCGGCTCGCCAAGAAAAACGATGCCACCAAGAGCCGCGATGACCGGGACACTGAGTTGCACGGTCGCAGCCTTGGCGGCTTTCAACGC
>JBDTPU010000046.1:0-2332 GCA_039932535.1 Gallionella sp.
CGAGCTGCCGCGCGACATTTTTCCAGTCACTGCGTTCATCGAGCAGCGCATAATCCGGTATTGGCAATCCGGCGGCCTGCCATACCAGCTTGCTGCGCCACTTGTCCATCGCCAGCGCCGAGGCCATCACGCCGCTGCCGGTATAAGGGATCCCGAGCAATTCCAGCGCGCCCTGCACCGTGCCGTCTTCGCCATAGCGTCCATGCAGCGTGATGAAAGCGCGATCAAAATCATCGTCGACCAGCGCCTGTAAATTTTGTGTGGCGGGATCAAACGGAGCGGCATCCACGCCGCTGCGCAACAATGCCGCCAGCACCGCCGCACCGCTTTTCAGTGACACCTCGCGCTCGGCAGATCGTCCGCCCAGCAACACTGCCACTTTGCCGAAATGCTTCATGCTGGCTCTCCAATAATGCGCACTTCACATTGCAACTTGACGCCGCTGGTCTGTTCCACCTTCGCCTGCACTTCATTAATTAAATTCTCGATGTCCGCCGCCGTCGCGCCGCCAGAATTCACGATAAAGTTGGCATGCTTTTCCGACACCTGCGCAGCGCCGATCTGCTTGCCTTTCAAGCCGCACTGCTCAATCAACCGCGCCGCATGATCTCCGGGCGGATTGCGAAACACCGAGCCGGCATTCGGCAGATTCAGCGGCTGCGTGGCGATGCGCTTATTCAGCAAAGCCTTGATTGCCTGCCGCGCTAACTCACCATCGCCGCGGGAAAATTGCAGCCATGCGGCAACGAAAAATTCTTCCTCACCTTGCGCTTTTTCCATTTCATGTTTCACCACATGCCGATAGCCAATTTCATAATCGGCTGCAGTGCGTACACGCACCGCACCATGACGATTTACCGTCTGCACGCGCAGCACTGTTTCCCAGGTTTCACTGCCATAGCAACCGGCGTTCATCGCCAGCATGCCGCCCAGCGTGCCGGGGATACCGGCAAAAAATTCCGCGCCCTGCAAATTGTGCAATGCGGCGAAACGCGCCAGCTTCGCCCCCGACACGCCGGCTTCGACATAGACACTGCCATCCATTTCGCGATGCAGCGCACCCAATGTGCCATGCAGCAGCAACACCGTGCCGCGCAATCCGCCGTCGCGCACCAGCAGGTTGCTGCCCAAGCCCACCGCATGCACCGGCTCATCGCCCGGCAAGCTGCGCAAAAACACCAGCAGATCATCCAGATCGGCGGGCTGATACATACGCTCAACTACCCCGCCCGCGCGCCAACTGGTGTGTTTGCTCATTTCCACCTGAAGCCGCAACATGCCGCGCAAGGGTGTATTCGCCAGGTTTGCCAGCTCAATCATATTCATAACTCACCCGAGTGCTGCGCCTGCATGGCGGGTATTTTCGCGGTGGCATCAATGTCACTTCTTCCCGATAATTTATTTGGCGTAGCACCGATCGAACCCGCACCCATCGTGATAACCACATCGCCGTCACGCGCCATTTGCATGATCGCTTGCGGCATAAGTTGTATATCCTCGACAAACACCGCTTCGCTCTGCCCCGCCACACGCAAGGCATGCATCAGCGCGCGGCCGTCCGCGCCGACGATGAGGGGCTCACCTGCCGCATACACTTCCGCCAACAGCAGTGTGTCTACACCGCATAAAACTTTTACAAAATCCTCGAACAGATCACGCGTGCGTGTGTAGCGATGTGGCTGAAATGCCAACAGCAAACGCTGACCGGGAAATGCGCCGCGCGCCGCCTCCAGCGTGGCGAGCATTTCCGCGGGGTGATGTCCGTAGTCATCAATTAACGTAAAGCTTCCTCTCCCGCCTTTAGGAGAGGAAACGATTGTCCCCTCTTCCGCAAGCGGGAGAGGGTTATGGAGAGGGCTTACGGCATCAAGCAATGGCACTTCACCGTAACGCTGGAAGCGCCTGCCGACGCCCTGAAATTCCGCGAGCGCTTCGACAATCGCGATGTCCGCCACGCCGACTTCCAGTGCGACGGCAATCACGGCAAGCGAGTTCAACACATTGTGCATGCCCGCCAGATTGAGTGTGATGTCCAAATCTCTGGGGTTTCCGTTGTGGCGGCATTGTGCGGTGTAGCGCATCTGCCCAGCGTGATGACGCACGTTCACCGCGCGGATTTGCGCGTCCTCGCTGAAGCCATAAGTCGTTACCGGCTTGCTGATGCGCGGCAGAATTTCACGTACATTCGCATCGTCTATGCATAGCATCGCCCGGCCGTAGAACGGCAAATGTTCGACAAAATCCACAAACGCCTGCTTGAGTTTTTCAAAGTCGTGGCCGTAGGTTTCCATATGGTCGGCATCGATGTTGGTGATCACCGCAAGTATCGGTT
>JBDTPU010000047.1:0-1977 GCA_039932535.1 Gallionella sp.
CCGGACGCGCCATAATTCTCCCCCGAATAAATTTTTCTGCGACGCACTTCTGTAGAAACGGAAGTTAGCCTTTTTTTATGATGGTGACAAGGACTTAACGGCTATTTTTATGGAAACCTTATGTTTCATGTGATTCTATACCAGCCGGAAATTCCCCCGAATACCGGCAACATCATCCGCCTGTGCGCCAATACCGGCTGCCAATTGCATCTGATCAAGCCGCTCGGCTTCACGCTGGAAGATAAACAACTACTTCGCGCCGGACTGGATTATCACGAATTTGCGAGCGTGCGCGTGCATGACACGTTGCCGGATTGTCTGTCGACATTCGATTCGGCACGCGTGTTCGCGCTCACCACCAAAGGCTCGCAAGCCTTTCATCAAGTGCGTTACCAGCCAGGAGATGCGTTTGTATTCGGCCCGGAGAGTCGCGGCTTACCCGCCGAAGTGCTCAGCCTGTTCAATGCGGGACAACGCGTGCGGCTGCCGATGCTGCCCGACAATCGCAGCCTGAATTTATCCAACACGGTGGCGATAGCGGTATATGAGGCGTGGCGGCAATGCGGGTTTGATGGTGCGAAAACCTGAAACCTTGTCCACGAAAGACAGGAAAAGCACGAAAGATAAAATCGCCATGCCTGTTATCCCGCCTTTCGTGTCTTTCGTGAGTTTCGTGAACCATGCTTTTCATTTATCGGCCAGAAATATTTCCAGCAGATCATTCAAAAAACGTTGCCCCAATTGGGTCGGCGCGATGCGCTGATGATCGCGAACCAGCAGGCCGCGCCGCTCGGCCTCCGCCAATTCCCGCTGAATACTGAGCAATGGCAAACTGGTGCGTTCCTGAAACAACACGCTGTTGAAACCTTCATTCAATCTCAGCGCATTCATCATGAACTCGAATCCCAGTTCATCGCAGCTGACTTCATGTTCGGTCTGTATCGGCATGCTCTCGGCGACTTGTTGCATATACGCTTGCGGTTGTTTGTAGCGCGCCTGGCGTATCACCTTATCGGGAAAACTCAGCTTGCTGTGCGCGCCCGCGCCAATGCCGAGGTAATCGCCGAACTGCCAGTAATTGAGATTGTGTTTCGCGCGCCGTTTCGGTTGCGCAAACGCAGAAGTCTCATAGTGCTGATAGCCGCTGGCCGCCAACATTTCCTCAATACGCTGCTGCATGTCGCTGCTCACATCATCGCTCGGCAACGAAGGCGGATTGCGATAGAACAGCGTGTTCGGCTCCAGCGTCAGGTGATAACAGGACAGATGTTGTGGCGCGAACGACAGCGCGGTTTGCACATCCTGCAATGCTTCATCCAATATTTGTTTCGGCAGCGCGTACATCAAATCGAGATTGAGATTATCGAAATGCTGCTGCGCAATTACTATCGCGCGCTTGGCTTCGTCGGCAGAGTGGATGCGTCCCAGCGCCTGCAGATGCGTGTCATTGAAACTCTGGATGCCCATTGATAAGCGATTCACCCCTGCGTCACGATAAGCTGCAAAGCGCGCCGCTTCCACGGTACCGGGATTGGCCTCCAGAGTGATCTCCGCATCAAGGGCCAGCGGCAACAACATGCGCACGTTACGCAAAATCTGCTCGACGCTATCGCCGCTCAACAAACTGGGCGTACCGCCGCCGAAGAAAACCGTATACACCTTGCGCCCCCAGATCAGCGGCAAAGCCAGTTCCAGATCGCGGATCAGCGCGGCGACGTATTGCTGTTCCGGTAGAGAACCCCGCGCCTCATGCGAATTGAAATCGCAATACGGACATTTGCGCACGCACCACGGAATGTGGATGTATAGAGATAGCGGCGGCAAGGCCTTGAAATTCACGGCTTGCGATTTGAGTGCGATGGGTTGAAGAAGGTAGGTGGTCATGCGAACTGAAGTCTATGCAACAAAACTTTCAGCGCCTTGCCTCTATGGCTGATGACATGTTTTTCATCGCGCTCCAGTTGCGCGCTGGTCTTG
>JBDTPU010000048.1:0-1654 GCA_039932535.1 Gallionella sp.
GTAATTTCCGCCGGGACATCGGTACGCGAATCCGTTGAGTTAATACGCGCAGCCGGTGCGCAGCCATGCGGCGTAGTGATCGCACTGGATCGCATGGAGCTGGGACAAACAGAACGCGGCACCGGCGAACTTTCCGCCGCGCAAGAAGTACAACGCAGCTATGATATTCCGGTAATATCCATCGCCACGCTGGATGATTTGCTCGGCTATTTGCGGGATGAGGGTGGCAGGGTACAAAATCTTGCTGCCGTTCAATCTTATCGTGATCGTTACGGAGTAAAAAATGATTAAACCCCAATTGCTCATTGCACTTATCATCGGCATTACTTTCAGTTTCCCGGTAGCGGCAAAGTTATACAAATGGGTGGATGACAACGGCACGACACATTACGGCGAAACCGTTCCTCCGGAATATGCCAATAAAGATCGCCTACAGTTAAACCAGTCCGGGCGAGTGGTAAAAAGTGAAGAGGTCATGACTCCTGAGCGCCGTCACGCCAAGGAACTCGAAGATGCAAAAAAACGCGACGAGGAAAAAGCTGCACTGGAACAACAACGCCGTGACGGAACCCTGATCAATACGTATAACAGCGTGAAGGAAGTTGATCAGGCGCGCATTCGCGCTCTGCAACAGGTCGACGCACACCTTAATGTCATCAACTCTTATATCAAGATGGCCAACGATAATTTGCTTGCCTTGCAAAAAGAAGCGGATGGCTACACTAATGTGAACAAAAAAATCCCCGATTCTTTGCAGGAAGATTTGCAGGAAGCTCAGCAACGGCTGACCAAGTTGCAACAAGATTCAGAAAAGCCCAAGGCGGAGAAAGCCGCAATGGAAGCGCGCTTTGATGCCGACAAGGCGCGCTACATAGAATTGACCGGGAAAAAATAAACCGCAGAATGCGGCAATTCGCTACCCGGTAAAATTATTCTACCGTTACCGATTTTGCGAGGTTTCTGGGCTTGTCCACATCGGTACCTTTTTGCAACGCGACGTAATAGGCCAGCAGTTGCAACGGAATAGTGTGCAGGATGGGGCTTAGATACCCGGCGTGTTCCGGCATCTGCATAATATGTATTCCAGCCGCCTCCCGAATATGCGTATTGGCATCGGCGAAAACATATAACTCCCCGCCACGGGCCCGCACTTCCTGTAGATTGGATTTCAGCTTTTCCAATAGTGCATCATTCGGTGCCACCGAGATCACCGGCATATCCTTGTCCACCAGCGCCAATGGGCCGTGCTTGAGCTCCCCGGCAGGATAGGCTTCAGCGTGAATGTAGGAAATTTCCTTGAGTTTGAGCGCGCCTTCCAGCGCGATCGGATAATGCAAACCGCGCCCCAGGAATAGCGCATGTTGTTTATTGGCAAACTGCTCGGCCAGCGTAGCGATCTGCGGTTCCAAATCCAGCACTTTTTGTACCGCGCTAGGCAGGTGGCGCAACTCGTGCAGATGTTTTTGTTCCTGCTGCGTCGTCAATCGACCGCGCTGTTTGGCCAGCACCAGCGTCAATAGGAATAGCGCGGCAAGCTGCGTGGTGAAGGCTTTGGTCGACGCCACGCCAATTTCTGGCCCGGCGCGCGTCAGCAAACGCAGCTTGCATAGACGCACCAACGCGCTTTCCGCCACATTGCAAATGGCGAGCGTAT
>JBDTPU010000049.1:0-3331 GCA_039932535.1 Gallionella sp.
GTCATCATGAAGTTAAAGCTGAAAGCCACCCAAGCTATTCCAATCAGAATATCCAGCCACCATTCTGCCTCAGCGTACTCTTTAGATTGCGTAATTCCTTGAGGATAAGTAATCCACATACAAATAAGAATGGCCTGCCACATCCAGAATGTGATCCAGGCCAATTTATTACTCCACAGATTTGTTGAACCGGTGCGTTGCACCGTATAAAAACCTGCCGCCATCAGGACATTCCCACCGAACCCGAAAATCACGGTGTTGGTATGCACAGGACGCAAGCGGCCAAATGTTACTTCCTGAATATCAAAATTCATAAACGGGAACGCCAATTCAGACGCTATCCAAACGCCAAATAACGTACCGGCTACCGCCATGACGATGCTCATGATGGTGAACCATCTGACCACGTCAAAATCATACTTTACTGATATCGCATTAGTTGCTTCCACAGTAGTTTCCTCCCCCACAGCTAAGTTAAAAAACAATGCGTCGTTTGTTTCCTCTGTCTCCTGCCAACGAGACAAACCACACACCCCTTATTACGGCTTTACCAAGCTTTGTAATAATCGCACGTCTGTTCTACTCTAGTCAAGCAAAGGGGAATCAAGCTCAGTATTTACATGATTCTTATCGGAGGGTAGAGGAAAGATTTGAACCCTTAAAATAAAAAACCAGCCGAAGCTGGTTTTTTATTTTATATTGTATTGCTTATTTGCCACTGAACAGCTGTGTGACCATCCACAATAAAAACAAAACGGCCGCTGTTGCGGTACCTACTGCAGCGATTGTCGCGATTAGTGCCATTTTCACCCCCTCCACTAAGATTAACACACAAGACCAAATCAAGCGGCGTTCATCCTAGCACAATATTTTACATACGCAAGGGGGTTTCAATAAAATTGTAACTCTAGATCCCCCGCTATAGGGAAATGCCGCCAATATTATTAACTATTGTCCGAAAACCTTTCAGTGTCTGCAATTTTCGAATCCAGCCTGTTTAATTCATCTTGCAAATTTTCCAATCTTTCTTGTTGGGATTTTATTTCTTCCAGAATTAGTTGCCGAGCTTGAAAATGCTGCGCCTGTATTTTCAGAGTACTTGTTTTTTGCTGTACGTCCATGATAATTACCTTCCGAGGATTAAATTTAATAATGACAAGTGACGTCTTGCGATCACGACATCCTGCTTACAACTCCTGAATGCAGTTCCATAATAGGCGCGCCTTATATATTTTGTTAGTGCGGTACCGTACATATAGCATAATGCCAAAAGATTCACGGAAGATTAGGCGCAGCGCTTGCTTCGCGTATTTATTTGTACCGAGGGAACTGGATATTTGCGGAACGCCATTTTACTGGCGGAGAGGGTGGGATTCGAACCCACGGTGACGCATAACGCCACACCGGATTTCGAGTCCGGTACATTCGACCACTCTGACACCTCTCCAGTTGCATCAATCAAACGGCGCGCATTCTATCAGCAACCTCTAATTTCAGGCAGAATGTTCGCTATGCGGAAACCGAATCGATGTATACAAACAGGATTGGCAAGCGTATGCCTGTTGCTGGCTGCCTGTGATCATCAACAGGTTCCCCCCTGGAAGGCTGGCAATCTGGTGGCAGTGGTTCCAGAAATCACACAGGGGCCGGAAGCAGAGTTTGAGCGCGAATTGGCGCAATTGCTCGCTGAACAATTGCATGTCGCTCTCGAAATGGTTTCGCTGCCACCAGATGAAGTCCTCCCCGCCTTACGCGAACATCAGGCACATTTTGCCGCCGCTTCACTGCGCAGCGAGAATAATCCTGCCGCGCTGCAATTTGGTCCCAACTACCAGAGTGTGCGCGAAATGGTGGTATGCAATGATAATAAGCACAGCCCCACCATAACAAATCTTACTGATCTGGCGGGTAGAAAATTGGCCGTGGCAGCTGGGTCGGCGCAAGAAGCGGCACTGCGCGAAGCAAAGAGAAACATGCCCTCGCTGCAATGGCAAACCGATCATCATCACTCCACGCAAGACCTGTTGGCCGAGGTTAGCGAAGGCAATCTGGAGTGCGCGGTTGCCAACGAACTCCAGTTCGCCGATGCCCGCAACTATCATCCCAATCTGGTTGCTGACCTTGATATTGCATCCCCTTCCAAACTCGCCTGGGGATTCCCCGCGGATGCCGATCCTGACTTGCTTAAACAAGTGCAAATTTTTTTCGCCCGTATCCAGAAAGACGGCACGTTGCGTCGCTTGCTGGATCGCTACTACGGTCATATCAATCGGCTTGACGAAATGGATACTACCTCCTTCATTACCGCAATCAATACCGTCCTACCGCATTACCGGCGCCTGTTTGAAGAAGCTGCCACGCTGACTGGGGAAGATTGGCGATTGCTGGCGGCAATGGCTTATCAGGAATCGAAATGGAATCCTCTTGCCACTTCTTTCACCAACGTGCGTGGCATGATGATGCTGACTGAAGATACTGCCGACCGGATGGATGTAAGCAACCGTCTGGATGCACATGAAAGCATTATCGCCGGCGCACAATACCTGGTATTGCTCAAAGAGCAAATGCCGCGGCGCATCCGCGAACCGGATCGTACCTGGCTGGCGCTGGCCGCTTACAATCAGGGTTATGGCCACTTGGAAGACGCGCGCATCCTGACCAAACGTGCCGACTTGGATCCGGACAGTTGGTCGGACGTGAAGAAATGGATGCCGCTGCTGAACCGGCCAAATTATTACAGCACCCTGAAGCACGGCTTTGCGCGCGGCGGCGAGGCGGTGATTCTGGTGGAAAATATCCGCAATTATTACGACATGCTGAAGCGACTGGAGCCCGCGCAAACTTCACTTTCTTATAAGCTCACCGAGCCATTGCGAAACTTGCTGCACTAACTTGCCACGTACTGTTACAACAATTTTAAGAAACGGAAAGTTTTTTCAAGCCGCCCATATAGGGATGCAACACATCGGGAATCACCACGCTGCCATCGGCTTGCTGATAATTTTCCAGCACCGCCACCAGCGTGCGTCCCACCGCCAGGCCAGAACCATTCAGCGTATGCAGCAACTCCGTTTTACCCTGCGCATTACGGAAACGCGCCTGCATGCGCCGCGCCTGGAAGGCTTCGAAATTGGAGCAGGAAGAAATCTCGCGGTAAGTACTCTGCGCAGGCAACCACACTTCGATGTCGTAAGTCAGCGCGGCGGAAAAACCCATGTCTCCGGTGCACAGTTTCACCACGCGATAGGGCAACGCGAGTTTCTGTAATATCGTCTCGGCATGTCCGAGCAATTGCTCCAGCGCGGCATAAGATTCATCGGGATGCACCATC
>JBDTPU010000050.1:0-9172 GCA_039932535.1 Gallionella sp.
AGAACAACTGCACGAGAAAAAAGTGGAAGTCGTGTTCACCGACGCGCTTAAAAATAATCTGGCTGAAAATGGCTTCGATCCGCTGATGGGTGCACGCCCGATGGCTCGCCTGATCCAGGACACGATACGTTCCGCGCTGGCTGATGAATTGCTGTTCGGCAAGCTTGCCAATGGCGGACAAGTGACAGTTGATATTGATGCAGATGGCAAAGTCAAACTGGGTTTTGCGGAAGAAGCGGTGTCCGCATAATTCGGCACGTAAGGGGGAAAGCATTCTGCCCATCCTGCTGTCCAGATATTGTTCCTGCTTTTGAATGTCCCTCTATCGCGGTCGCTTCGCCCCCTCCCCCACCGGCTCGCTCCATTTCGGTTCTTTAGTCGCCGCCGTCGGCAGTTATCTCGACGCCAAACATCATCAAGGCAAGTGGCTGGTACGCATTGAAGACCTGGACACAGCGCGCACTGTCAAGGGCGCTGCCGATGAAATGCTCAGGACGCTGGAAATTTGCGGCCTGCATTGGGATGAAGACATCATTTACCAAAGCCAACGCACTGAAGCCTACGCAGCAGCCTTTCATCTATTGAAAAAAACTGGCGCGGTGTATCCGTGCGCATGCAGCCGAAAAGAAATCGCTGATTCGGCGTTGCATGGGATAGACGGGCAGATATATCCCGGCACTTGTCGCAATGGGATACGATCACCCTCTCCCCAACCCTCTCCCCTCAAGGGAGAGGGAGCTGTGAACCAGCGCTCTAACGCATGGCGGGTACGCACCGACATTCTCTCTTCCGTTCGGGCTGAGCTTGTCGAAGCCTGCTTGCCCTTCGACAAGCTCAGGGCGAATGGCCTAATTATCGAATTCACCGACGCGCTGCAAGGGTTCATCAGCCAACATCTTGAAACCGAAATCGGCGATTTCGTCGTGCTGCGCGCCGACGGATTATTTGCCTATCAACTTGCGGTCGTGGTAGATGATGCTGCACAAGGGATTACAAATGTGGTGCGCGGAGCCGACCTGCTCTACTCCACCCCGCGCCAGATCTATTTGCAACGGCTGCTTGGGTTGAACACGCCAGCCTATATGCATCTGCCGGTCGCCGTGAATACGCAAGGCGAAAAACTCAGCAAACAGACCCTCGCCGAGCCTGTCGAAAAAAATAACGTAGCTGCCGCTTTGTTCGATGCGCTGGTGTTCTTGCGTCAGCAACCACCCGCTGAATTACGGCTCAGCATGATTGAGGAAATATTAACGTGGGCTATCGCGAACTGGCAACCTGATACATTATTAAACTGCCGTGAATTACCGATTGAATAACTCATTACCGTCGTTGAATAGATTCAAGATGAAATCTGAAAATTAGCTGATTGCCAGCTTGCGCACTACCTCCGCAATGCGCTGTGCGGCTTGTTCTACCAGTTGCTGGTCTTCCCCTTCAACCATCACGCGCAACAATGGCTCGGTGCCGGACGGACGCAACAGCACGCGACCCTTACCATTCAAAGCGTGCTCGGCATCACACACAGTTTCCTTGACTTGCTTGTGGCCGAGGCAATCCACGCCCTTGGCGACACGCACATTGATGAGCACTTGCGGATACATCAGCAAATCACTCGCTGCCGCGGCAAGGCTTTGGCCGTTCGCACGCAAGGCATGCAACACTTGCAACGCGGAAATAATTCCGTCGCCGGTGCTGTGTTTGTCCAGACAAATGATGTGGCCGGAATTTTCTCCGCCGAGTTGCCAGTCTTGTTGCTGCAATAATTCCATCACGTAGCGGTCGCCGACCTTGGCGCGCTGGAAGGGAATACCGAGCCGCTGCATGGCGTGTTCAAACGCCAGGTTGGTCATCAGCGTGCCAACCACGCCGCCATGCAACAGGCCTTGCGCCTGACGATGTTTGGCAATCACATACATCAGCTGATCGCCGTCATAAAGTTTCCCGGCGCTGTCCACCATCATCAAACGGTCACCATCGCCATCCAGTGCGATGCCGATGTCCGCATTGTGTTCAACCACTGCTGCACGTAAATTATCCGGTGCGGTCGCGCCGTAGCCGTCGTTGATATTTTTGCCATCCGGTTGCGCGCCGATGGCAACAACATCCGCGCCGAGTTCGTGAAATACATGGCGCGCGATGTGGTAGGTCGCGCCGTGCGCGCTGTCCACCACGATCTTCAGGCCGCGTAGATCCAGATCAGCGGGAAATGTACTCTTGCAAAATTCGATATAGCGACCCACTGCATCATCAATGCGTTTTGCTTTGCCCAGCCCGTCCGAAGCGTTGGTTCGCATTTCCTCGTCCAGGGCTGCTTCAATGGCACGCTCGGTTTCGTCCGGCAACTTGGTGCCATGTGCCGAGAAAAATTTGATGCCGTTATCCTCAAATGGATTGTGCGATGCGGAAATCACGATGCCAGCCTGCAAGCGCAATGCGCGGGTCAGATAAGCCACCGCCGGCGTAGGCACTGGCCCGGCCAGATACACATCAATACCCGCTGCGATCAAACCAGCTTCCAGAGCCGATTCCAGCATATAGCCGGAGATGCGCGTGTCCTTGCCAATCAAAACCCCGGTGCGTTCGCCGGGTGTGTCGCCCATGCTCGCCAGCACTTTGCCCGCCGCATAACCCAGCTGCATGACAAATTGCGGCGTGATCGGATGTTCGCCGACCCGCCCGCGTATCCCGTCGGTACCAAAATATTTTTTACTCACTGTATATTCCCATATCTAATGAGAGTAGATCGGGCTACGCCCGACATGGCAGGCATAGCCCACCCTACGCCGCTGTTTATAAATTAACTGCATTCCATATTTTCAACGCATCCACCGTCGCGCGCACATCATGCACGCGCACGATGTTTGCACCGCGCTGCACCGCGATCAATGCTGCGGCCACACTGGCTGACAGCCTTTGTCCGACCTCTTGTCCGGTCAGTGCGCCCAACATGGACTTGCGTGACAGACCCGCCAATACCGGCACACCCAATGCAGTCAGTTTTTCCAATTCGCGCAGCAAGGCAAGATTATGCGCCAAGGTCTTGCCAAAGCCAAAGCCCGGATCGATCACGATACGATTACGTTGTATGCCAACGGCTTCGGCAGCTGCAATACGTTCACCCAGAAACGCGCTGACCTCGGTGCCCACGTTTTGATAATGGGGTTGTTCCTGCATGCTTTGCGGATTGCCTTGTTTATGCATCAGGCACACGGCGACATTGCTGGCGGCGACCGCATGCATCGCAGCAGCATCTTGCAGCGCGTTAATGTCGTTGACCATCTGTACACCGGCAGCGATCGCCGCATGCATCACCGCCGGCTTGAAAGTGTCGATGGAGATGGGTAGTGACGAGCCACGCAAACCTTCGATGATCGGCAAGACTCGATCCAGCTCTTCTTGAACGCCGACCGGCTGTGCTCCGGGGCGCGTGGACTCGCCGCCGATGTCAAGTATGTCAGCGCCCTCGGCGATCAGTTTATGCGCATGCGCAAGAGCGGCATCGCGCTGCGGATGCAGCCCGCCATCGGAGAATGAATCAGGTGTAACGTTGACGATACCCATCACCAGCGGACGGGATAAATTAAATTGGAAGGGGCCGCAGTGGAGTTGCATCCGAGTGAAACGTGAAATGTGAAACGTAGAATCCTGCTGCTTACCTTTCACGTTTCACTTTTCACCGCTTTCAGGTTCCCTGCGCAGGTTGCGTAGCAGTAGCCGGGGCAGTTGGTGCCTGATCCTTGGGCGGCTGCGGGGTCTGGGCGCTGGGTGCGGGCTTGGGTGGACGCGGGGGATTTCCGGCCATGATGTCGTTGAGTTGATCGGAATCCAGTGTTTCCCATTCCAGCAAGGCCTTGGCCATCGCTTCGATCTTGTCGCGATTGCCTTCGATCAAACCACGCGCCAGCGCGTATTGCTGATCA
This sequence comes from Gallionella sp., assembly GCA_039932535.1. Classification (GTDB taxonomy): domain Bacteria; phylum Pseudomonadota; class Gammaproteobacteria; order Burkholderiales; family Gallionellaceae; genus Gallionella. Next base: position 3,921 of record JBDTPU010000050.1, read on the forward strand.
ATGATACGGCGAATCTCGGCATCTACCTGCTGCATGGTCGCTTCGGAAATATTCTTGTGTGTGGTCACTGAACGCCCGAGGAAAACCTCGCCCTCGTTCTCTCCATACACCATGGTGCCGAGCGCATCCGACATGCCCCACTGGGTCACCATGCTCCGCGCCATCGCAGTGGCACGTTCGAAATCGTTGGACGCGCCGGTGGTCATCTGGTGCATGAATATCTCTTCGGCGATACGTCCGCCGAACAACACGGCGATCGTATCGAGTATGCGATTCTTGTCCATGCTGTAGCGATCTTCGGCAGGCAATTGCATGGTCAAGCCCAAGGCACGGCCGCGCGGAATGATCGTTACTTTATGAACCGGATCAGTCTTCGGCAACAATTTGGCGACGACTGCATGACCCGACTCATGATAGGCCGTGTTACGGCGTTCTTCTTCCGGCATCACGATCGAGCGGCGTTCCGCGCCCATCATGATCTTGTCCTTGGCCGACTCAAAGTCATCCATCTCGACGAAACGCTTGCCACGACGCGCCGCGAACAAGGCCGCTTCATTAACCAGATTCGCCAGGTCGGCACCGGACATGCCCGGTGTACCACGCGCCAGAATATCGGCCTTCACGTCCTGCGCGATCGGCACTTTGCGCATATGCACCATCAGAATCTGCTCGCGACCGCGTATGTCCGGCAACGGCACAACCACTTGACGATCAAAACGGCCCGGACGCAACAGCGCAGAATCCAGCACATCGGGACGGTTGGTCGCAGCGATCACGATCACGCCGCTGGCGCCCTCGAAGCCATCCATTTCCACCAGCAACGCATTCAGCGTTTGCTCGCGCTCGTCATTGCCGCCGCCCAGACCGGCGCCACGTTGCCGACCCACCGCATCAATTTCATCGATGAACACGATGCACGGCGCCTGCTTCTTGGCCTGTTCGAACATATCGCGCACGCGCGCAGCGCCTACGCCAACAAACATTTCCACGAAATCCGAACCGGAGATCGAGAAGAACGGCACCTTGGCTTCGCCGGCAATCGCCTTCGCCAACAGCGTCTTGCCGGTGCCGGGATTACCCACCAGCAACACCCCGCGCGGGATGCGCCCGCCCAGATTCTGGAACTTGGCCGGGTCGCGCAGAAAATCCACCAGCTCGGACACTTCTTCCTTGGCCTCATCGCAGCCTGCCACATCGGCAAATGTAAAACGCTCCTTGCTTTCATCCAGCAGCCGCGCCTTGCTCTTGCCAAAGGAGAACGCGCCGCCCTTGCCGCCGCCCTGCATCTGCCGCATGAAGAATATCCACACGCCGACCAGCAAGATCATCGGGAACCACGAAACAAAAATATTCATCAGGAAGGATGGCTCTTCTTCCGGCTTGGCTTCGATGCTGACGCCATTTTTTAACAGATCGGAAACCATCCACAAATCGTTAGGCGCATAGCTGGTAATACGCTTGCCCTCGGCAGTCGTCGCCTTCAGCGTGCGCCCCTCGATGAGCACCTTGGTGATATGCCCCTGCTTCACCTCGTCGAGAAATTGCGAATAGTCGAGCTGCACCTGCGAAGTCTGCTGCTGGTGGTTATTGAATTGATTGAACACGGTCATCAGCACCAGGGCGACCACCATCCAGATTGCAATACTCTTAAAATTGTTCACAATAACTCCTTAATCGGCGCGTGCCCTGGTTGAGACACCAGCGGCTGCCGGGGTTGTTCATTAACCTGTATTAGACTATGTATTGCCCCATTACTCAAGCTTTCCTCTGGTACTCAAGCTTTCCGCTGCCCAGCAAATACAACTCGCTACTGCGGTCGCGTGATGCTTTGGGCTTGCGCGTTACCACTGCGGCAAAACGGCTGCGCATCAGCTTGTGAAAATCCTCGAACCCTGCACCCTGAAACACTTTGACGAGAAAACTACCTTCCGGTTTCAGATGTTCGAGCGCAAATTCCATGGCGAGTTCCGCAAGGTGCAGGGCACGCGCCTGATCCGCAGATGCTACGCCACAAATGTTGGGGGCCATATCGGAAATTACAAGCCCCACCGGTTTGCCATGCAACAAATTCTCCAGCTGCCTGAGTACGGCATCCTCGCGGAAATCGCCTTGAATAAAATCCACCCCGGCCAGCGTATCCAGCGGCAACAAATCCAGCGCAATCACCTTGCCACCGCGCCCCACCTTGGCAGCCGCCACCTGCGACCAACCCCCGGGCGTCGCGCCCAGATCCACCACCACCGTGCCGGGCTTGAGCAAATGATCTTTAGCATCTATCTCTAACAATTTATACGCGGCGCGCGAGCGATAACCCTCTTTTTTTGCAAGCTGCACAAACGGGTCGTTGACATGCTCACGCATCCATTGTTTGCTGGTCTTGTTCTTTTTGATATTTTTGATAGGGGCAGGCTTCATCGTTTACAATCCGCGCCTTAATTCTCGAAAGTCATCATGTTAACGCTTACCGTATCCGAACGCCTCGCACTGAAAGGCCGCGCGCATGATCTTAGTCCGACCGTGATGATAGGCAATGCGGGTTTGACTGAATCAGTGCTCCAAGAAATCGCGCAGACCTTGAAAATTCACGAGCTTATCAAGATTCGCGTGATGAGCGATGACCGTGCGTTGCGCGAAACCATGCTGGAAACTATTTGTGCCCAACTCAACGCTGCGCCGGTGCAACACATCGGAAAAATTCTGGTGGTCTATCAACCCAACCCGGACGCACACAAAATCGAACTGAAAAAAATGCCGCGCCACAAAGGCAAGAAGCCGTTGACCAAGAAACAATTAGGTAATCGCGGTTAACCCCTCCCGGCCTCCCCAACCCACCCCAGCCCTCCCTTGTCAGGGAGGGAGCGGGGGAGGAGCAGACTTCTCCCCTAATATGAGACGCGTACTATTCCTCCCCTGACAAGGGGAGGTTAGGAAGGGTTAGATATACTGCACCTCCACCACCTCATATTCCCTCACCCCGCCCGGCGCCTGCACTTCGGCGATATCTCCACTGCTTTTCCCGATCAGCGCCCGTGCAATCGGTGAGCTGATGGAAATCTTGCGGTGCCTGATGTCGGCCTCGTCATCACCGACAATCTGATAGGTGACCACCTCGCCGTTGTTCACATCTTCCAGCACCACGGTCGAACCGAACACGCAACGCCCCTCGGCATTGAGAGTCTGGGGATTAATGATCTGCGCGCTGCCCAGCTTGAATTCCAGTTCGACGATACGGCCTTCGACAAATGATTGCCGTTCCTTGGCGGCATCGTATTCGGCATTTTCGGATAAATCGCCTTGCGCGCGTGCTTCAGAAATAGCGTTGATTACCTTCGGACGTTCTACCGTCTTGAGGATCTGCAACTCCTGGCGCAATTTTTCTGCGCCCACTACGGTTAATGGAACCTTGCTCATAAGGATATTTCTTTCAAAAAATTTATTTGGCAGCGCCCTTGATCAAACGCTGGTGCTGGCTCTGCAAATCATAAACGCGTAACGCGGTTAAATGCTGCATCCCGACACAGGCGGCGCGAGCACCGGCCAGTGTCGTGTAATACGTGACCCGCCCTTGCAATGCAGCATGCCGGATGGAATAAGAATCGCGCATCACCGATGGCTTGCTGTCCACCGTATTGATGATCAGCCTGACTTCGCCGTTCTTGATCATGTCCACAATATGCGGACGACCCTCGGCGACTTTATTCACCACTTGCACTGCAATGCCCGCCGCGCTGATTAACGCCGCTGTGCCACGCGTTGCCAGCAGGGTAAATCCCAGTTGCAGTAGTGAACGCGCTACTTCCACCGCCCCGGATTTATCCGCTTCGCGCACACTGATGAACACTTTACCATCTTTTGGCAACCTCACGCTGGCCGCCAGTTGCGACTTGACGAAGGCTTCGGCGAAGGTATTGCCCATGCCCATCACTTCGCCGGTAGATTTCATTTCCGGCCCGAGGATGGTATCCACGCCGGGAAATTTTATGAACGGAAACACCGCTTCTTTCACCGAATAATACGGCGGAATTATTTCGCGGGTCATGCCCTGCTGCGCCAGGCTTACACCGGCCATACAACGCGCGGCGATTTTCGCCAGCGGCACACCGGTCGCTTTGGACACGAACGGCACGGTGCGCGAGGCGCGCGGATTGACTTCCAGCACATACACAGTATCACGCTGAATGGCGAACTGCACATTCATTAGCCCGACCACATTGAGCGCCTTGGCCATCGCCACGGTCTGCCGACGCAACTCATCCTGCAATGCCTGCGACAAGCTGAACGGCGGCAGCGAACACGCCGAGTCGCCCGAATGGACACCTGCCTGCTCGATGTGTTCCATGATGCCGCCGATGATCACCTGTTTGCCGTCGCTTACCGCATCCACGTCCACCTCGATCGCATCATCCAGAAAGCGATCCAGCAAAATCGGCAGGCGCTCGGGATAAATGTGAGACATTTCCTGCGCATCGCGCATGTAGCGTTCCAGATCAACCTGGGCATGGATGATTTCCATCGCCCGCCCGCCCAGCACATTGGAAGGCCGCATCACCAGCGGATAACCGATCTCGGCGACACCGGCGAGGCCTTCTTCGATGCTGCAAGCAGTGCGGTTCGGCGGCTGTTTCAAATTCAACTGATGCAGCATTTTCTGAAAGCGCGCGCGATCTTCCGCGCAGTCGATCATGTCCGGCGTAGTGCCGATGATAGGCACGCCGTTCTTTTCCAGCCCGTGCGCCAGACTGAGCGGCGTCTGTCCGCCGAACTGCACGATCACGCCGATGGGCTTTTCCACTGCCACCACTTCCAGCACATCTTCCAGCGTCAGCGGCTCGAAATACAGACGGTCCGACGTGTCGTAGTCGGTAGACACGGTTTCCGGATTGCAGTTGACCATGATGGTTTCATAGCCGTCTTCGCGCATCGCCAGCGCGGCATGCACGCAGCAATAATCGAATTCGATGCCCTGCCCGATACGATTCGGCCCGCCGCCCAGCACCATGATTTTTTTGTTGTTGGTCGGCTGCGCTTCGCATTCTTCCTCGTAAGTGGAATACATATAAGCCGTGTTGGTGGCGAATTCGGCCGCACAGGTATCCACGCGTTTGAACACCGGGCGCACACCCAGCGCATGACGATAAGCGCGCATTGCGTCGGCATCGGTACCGAGCAATTTTGCCAGACGCGCATCGGCAAAACCGCTGCGTTTCAAGGCACGCAGTTCATCCGCGTCCAGACTTTCCAGCGTGCGTCCC
>JBDTPU010000051.1:0-3916 GCA_039932535.1 Gallionella sp.
CGCTGAAAGTGCGGCTGCCGCATGTGCTGGACTGGCTGGCCGCCAATCCGGTCGATGTGCTGTGCCTGCAGGAGACCAAACAGCAGGACGCTGATTTCCCGCAGGCAGCATTGCAAGCCGCGGGTTATCACGCGGTGTTCAGCGGACAGAAAACTTATAACGGCGTAGCGATTCTGAGCCGTGAATTGGCCAGCGATGTGCAAATGGGTATTCCCGCTCCGCTTCTTCCTGGCTCACGGCAGGCTTTTGCCGACGAACAGAAGCGCGTCATCGCCGCCACCTTCAATTCCATCAGGGTAGTATGTGTTTACGTGCCGAACGGGCAGAGTGTGGATTCTGAAAAATACCAATACAAACTTGCGTGGCTTACCGCATTGCGCGATTGGCTGGAAGAAGAACTGGCACGCTATCCAAAACTGGTATTGCTGGGTGATTACAACATCGCACCGGAAGATCGTGATGTGCATGACCCCATCGCATGGCAAGGCAATGTGCTGGTCAGCGAAGCGGAGCGGCAGCACTTCAAAAATATAATCCAGCTCGGCTTGCACGACAGCTTCCGCTTATTCGAGCAGGTCGAAAAATCCTATTCCTGGTGGGACTACCGCATGATGGCATTCCGCCGTAATCATGGCTTGCGTATCGACCACATTCTTATCAGCGAACCGCTGGTAGCGTCCTGCAAAAGTTGCACGATCGACAAAGTGCCGCGTAAACTCGAGCGGCCTTCGGATCACACGCCAGTGGTCATTGAGCTGTAGTTGAGCTAGCCGTTCGCCCTGAGCCTGTCGAAGGATCGCCGCGTAGCGGCGGTACCCCTAGATAAAACCGACCAGCGCGATAAATGCGGCAGAACCCTGTTGACAGCTTTCGGTCACCCTTTAACCAGAAATGAAACCAAACCATTCCATTTCAGCAATCTTTTCATTTTCGGTTGAACACCGACAATCTTTAATTTCACCGCACGATTGTCAAGATGCTTTTTAAGCAATAACAACAGCCCCAGGAATCCGGAGCTCAAATATTCCGCATCGCCAAGATCAAGCTCAATATCCCTGTTCTGCAAGCTGGCCTGCCGCATCATTGAGCGAATCTCCGACGAAATTGGGTCAAGCACCGAGCCCGAAATAATCAATCGGCAAGTTGTTCCATCGCAGTCTAAATTAATATTATTGTTTGTGGATTTTTTCAGGTGTTGCGAATTAAATTTTAGCCAAAGCGCATGCGGAATAACGGCGGTGATCAACAACTTCAACAAACCCGCTCCGTCATGCCAGTAACGTCTCCAAAGCTCGGGTTCTTCCTTGATACGCCATAGCCACTCCAAGCCCATATTTTGCATTAAGACAGGCGCTCTTTTAAGCTTGCCCGCTTCAAAATTAATCACTGCGCCCAAATGGCTGATGATGGGAATTTTAATGCGGGACAGATTCCTGTAAATCCAGGCCTGGCCTTTTTTTGCGCCTAAAGCAACCACCAGAAAATCTGCATTGCTGGCATTAATTTGAGCTACCCTGGCTGCGCTGCTCATTTCTTCAATGGAAATAAAACCGGGTGATTGATAGCCCACGCAAGTGATTCCTCCGCCGCTCCGGATAATTTTTTGTGCGGCTATTTCCGCCACCCCATCCGGGCCGCCAAAGAAATATACCGATATTGGATTGGCGGCGTCCTGCTCGCGCAAGGTTTCAAAAAGCGATGACCCTGCGACTCTCTCTTGTATAGGAATTCGCAGCAGCCTGGCTATCCAGACCAAGGGCATGCCATCTGCGACCACCAGATCACTATGAATAACAGAGTCGCGAAATTCCCCATCGCTGCGCGCGGCAATTAAAAAATTAAGGTTGGGAGTGGAGAAAAAACAGCGGGTTTTATTTCTGGCTGCCGATTGAAGTATAGCCAGCGCCTCTGCCATAACGACTGCATCGAATGGTAAGCCACCCAGGCAATAAACCTCCCGATCAAAGTCGTCTTTCAAAATCTTCCTTTCATTTGCGGTCGGTTCTCACCCACTTTTTTTGTCTCTTCAATAAAAATCCAAAATAGTGTGGAATTTTAGAAAGCACGTAAATAGGTATTAATAAAAATGTGAATAGTGAAATGATGTGACGACCCCAGCCCCACCATGCAAGTAAAATTGCAAGTGCCAATATAACAATCGACCCTAGCGAAATCACAAAGGGTAAATAAGATACACCGGCTAAGTAAGCAAAGCCTGCAAGCGCTAAAAATCCAAACAGCATCACCACCAGCAATGCAAGCGGCGGCACACATAAATCAACAGCCATAGCCAGCAAGTCTTTATTCCGTTTTACGATGGCAAGCCAAAATAATCGCGACGCTTCTGAAAAAATCATGCCCAGATGCCCATGTTCCCACCGGGTTCGTTGCCCGGATTGGGCTGCTGCAGTACTTGGAAAATAACTCGTCACCAAAGCGTCTGCACAGAACAATGGCGGCTTGCCCGCTTTGCATAAATCAATGCCCAATTTCATATCTTCCACGATATTGCCATTGGCTAAATTGGCGCGTGAAATAATTTCCCACGGGAAGGCCATGCCGGTGCCCATTAATTGGCAAGGTAATCCCAGCTTTGCAAACCCGAGTGGCCTGACCAGATTTTTAACCACCCAGGCAAACTCGGCTATTTTTATTTTGAGACCTGCGCCAGAAGGTGACAGCATTAGATAGAGACTCTGCGTCGGCCTGTCGTGGCGTACTGCATATTCCACAAGCGTCTGTAATGCCGGGGCTTTAATGTTGCAATCTGCGTCGATAATCACCACCACATCCGGAGGATTCTGCGCAATAAAACGCAGACCAAAATCCAATGCATACCCTTTGCCGCGATTGGCCAGATCATACCGCTCAATCGCTTCCGCTCCATTCGAAATGGCAATAGCGGCGGTGTTATCAGCGCAGTTATCCGCCACCACAATCAATCGATCACTTGGTTGGAGTTGCGGCAGAATGGAATTGATCGTGGCGGCTATTCCTTCCGCTTCATCATGGGCGGGAACCAGCACAGCAATTTTTGCTTTGCGGAGCGTTGCTATCGGTTCGCGAGGCTTGGGCAGATATGCAAATATAACCTGCGTAAATATCACGAGTACCGGGATCGACAAAAAAATTGCGCCCGCAGTGAGCAGAAATTCAATCCCCCTCATGAGGCTGCACCGCGAAATAATTCAGCCAGTTTTTTCGCTTCGGTGTCGATGGCGTGCCGCTCGGTTACACGCGCATAAGCCGCATCCCCCATTACTGTCAATTGCTCAGTAGATTTTGAAAGCAAATCTTCCATTGCCGCCATCAACTCCGTTACCGACCCCGCAGGCACCAGCCAGCCATTTATTCCTGGCATCACCAGTTCAGGGATACCGGCCACATAGGTGCTGATCACCGGCCTCCGCAGCGCCATCGCCTCCATAATCACCACCGGCAGCCCTTCGGCAAAACTCGGCAATACCATGCCACAAGCGCCAAGGATTTCGTCACGTACTTGCCGACCGCTAATCCATCCGGTAATACGTACTTTTTCTTTTAAATCATATTCCGCAATCATGCGTTCAACTTCCGTCCGCATTTCGCCATCACCTGCCAGCACCAATTCAAATTGAATTCCTTTTTGATCTAGACCATGCGCCGCTTCCAGTAACAGCAATTGCCCCTTTTGCTCGCACAATCTCCCCACACAAACCAGGCGGGAATTCGCGGTAACCGGGACCGGCGCAATATCATAAAAAGATTTCTCCAGCCCGCAATGCACCACTTTAATTTTCGACCATGAGCCATGAGCGGCCCATCGAAAAAGCTGGCTCTTGCCATAAGAACTGATCGCAACCACAAAAGCTGAACGCCTGATTTTTTCAGGCAGGCCTAAAAAAACCGGCTTGTCGAATTCTTCCGGGCCATGCAC
>JBDTPU010000052.1:0-4597 GCA_039932535.1 Gallionella sp.
CTGCATGAATGATGCGCCGGTGGCTATGGCCGCCTTCGCGGGTCAGGTGGTAGCCCATATCATTGGAAGTGTCCTTGGTAAACGGAACACCTTGAGTGATCAGCCAATCAATGGAGGCTTTGCCATGTTCCACAACATAGCGTGTAGCGGCTTCATCGCACAGACCGGCGCCGGCGATCAAGGTATCTTGAATATGCGCGTCCAATGAGTCATCGGAAGACAATACCGCGGCAATGCCGCCTTGGGCAGAACCACTGGCGCCATCGAGCAAGGATTTTTTGGTGATCAGCCCAACTTTTTGATACTCAGCCAGCTTGATGGCCAGTGTCAGTCCGGCCAAGCCACTACCAATAATCAGCGTGTCAAACTGTAGCAATTTATTTTTTTGGGGTATGAATATTTGAATCAGAACTATAGCAGACGAACGGCCAAATCGATGTTTGCCAGCGTAGTTTATAGGTTAGCTAGCTGACGGGCAGGAGTGGAGCGGTTATACTTGCGCCGCACAGCAGCGCGCGCAGTTATAACAATATTTAGCGCAGTTAAAATAATAATTGGAACAGTCAGGGATGACAGACCGGGAAGTCGATCAACAGTTGGTGGAGCGCGTTCAGCGTGGCGATAAGCATGCCTTTGATTTGCTGGTATCCAAATACCAGCGCAAACTCGGGCGGCTTATTTCGCGTTTTGTGCGCGATCCGGCAGAAGCCGAGGATGTCACGCAGGATGCTTTTATTAAAGCCTACCGCGCACTACCGGGTTTCCGCGGGGAGAGTGCGTTTTATACTTGGCTCTACCGCATCGGTATCAATACAGCAAAAAATCATTTACTGGCAAACAAACGCCGCGCGCCAACCAGTACACCATTTGACGCGGAGGAATCGGAATCTTTTGAGGAAGCCAGTTTATTGCGTGAAGTAAACACGCCGGAAAATGAACTTATGAGCAAGCAGGTTGTCGGTGTCGTGCAAGCATCATTGCAGCAATTGCCGGAGGATTTGCGCAGTGCATTAACATTGCGTGAAATTGAGGGTTTGAGTTATGAAGAAATTGCCAGCGTAATGAATTGCCCGATCGGCACCGTGCGATCAAGAATTTTCAGGGCGCGTGAAGCGGTAGCGGAGAATTTGCGTCCGTTATTAGAAACCAGCAAGGGTAAGAGGTGGTAAATGAAACAGGATATTTCTGCATTGATGGACGGCGAATTGTTTGAAGACGAAACAGAGAGTTTACTGGGTGAAATCAAAAGTAATTCTAAGGTTCGCAAGAACTGGGCGATTTATCATTTAATCGGGGATGTGTTACGTCAACCGGAACATATCCATTGCGATTTGAGCGCGAAGGTGCGCGAGCGTCTGCGCGAGGAGCCTGTCTTGCTGGCTCCGCGCGGACGTGCGGTTCAGCGGAAAATGCGCACTTGGGCATTGTCCGCAGCGGCTTCTGCGGCAGCGGTTGGCGTGGTGACGTGGATGTCATTGCAGATTAGTCCTGAATCAGCTCCAAAAATGGCCATGAAACAGAATTCGGTGCGACCGGCCAGTATGCAACCCCGCCCTGATACCAACGATTATTTAATTGCCCATCAGGAATTTTCTCCCAGCGCAGATATGGATGGCAGCGCATCTTACATCCGCACGATTTCCTACAGCCGCGAAGAAGTTGCCGTTATAGATAACCCAGATGAAAGTAGTGCAGGGAAAAAATAGCGATGAAGCTTCTATTTTTTGGGCTGTTACTGGCTGGTGCTGGCAATGTCTATGCAGCAGAGAGACCCGCTAGTCTGGATTGGCTTGAAATTGTTGCCTTTGCCGGGCATCAGACCGATTACAGCGGCGTGTTTGTTTATCAATATGACAATCGTGTCGAGACATCACACATTATTCACGTGGCTGCGGCGAACGGAGAATATGAAAAGCTGGAAAGCCTGGATGGTCCTCAACGCGAAATCATTCGCCACGCCGGGCAAGTCTGGAACTTCAGTAATAACCGCAAAACGGTGCAGGTGGATAGCCAGCAAGGTCGTAGCTTCCCCTCCTTATTACCCGAACAGCTTTCTGCATTGAGCGAAAATTATCAGGCCAAGCTGCTGGGGGTGGAGCGGGTGGCAGGATATAACGTTCAAGCCATTTTGTTTCAGCCCAAAGACAATTCGCGTTATATCCATAAAATATGGGTACATACTGATTCCGGTTTGCTACTAAAAGCCGCAGTGTTGGGCGATAAAAATAAATTGGTAGAACAATATGCATTTACCCAAGTGCAAATCGGCGGAAAAATTGATCGTTCGTGGGTTAAAGAATTCGATTCCGTAGGCGCGCATAACAAGCCGGAAATAGCCAGGGACATTGCCTCAACCCATAGCGGCTGGACAGTGGATACCTTACCATCAGGCTTTAAAAAAACGCTGGAGATTTTGCGGCCAATGCGGGGCAAAGATAAATTGGTGACGCAAATGGTGTACTGCGATGGGCTAAGCGCGATTTCCATATTTATTGAGCCGAATGATAGTGACCAGGACGACGTGGCTGGCTTGTCCAGCCGTGGAGCGGTAAACCTGTATCACAAGGTAGTGGACAGGAACCTGATTACCGTGGTCGGAGAAGTTCCAGCGCGTACCGTGATGCAGGTGCTCGACTCGGTACGCTACAACGGCAAGTAACCATGCTGGAAACGCGCGCTATTATAATGCAGGTGGAAGGGCACTTTGCTCTCGTTCAGGTTAACCGGACGAATGGGTGTGAGCTATGTAATGGCAACGGGTGTGGGACAAGCAAACTGTCCCAGTTGTTTTGCGGCAAACCCCGCCAATTTCAGGTAGAAAATTCAATCAATGCTGTGGTCGGTGATGAGGTCGTTATCTCGGTTGTCGAAGGCGCAATATTGCGCGGGATAGGTGTAGTTTATCTGCTACCCTTGATGCTGTTGGTGATGGGTGCAATGCTGGGTAATTTTTGGGCAGTGCAGCCTGAACAACGCGATGGATATGCAGTTATAGGCGCGTTGTTTGGCGGGGCTGCCGGTTTTGTTATCGCCAAATGGATTTCATTGAGCCGGGCAAGAAGCCATTACCAGCCGTATATCGCGCGACGATGGTGTGAAGAGTAGGAAAAGATAGAAGGAATTGTCGTCCGGCAAAGCCTTGAGTTCTGGTTTCATTATCATGTGGCAAATAAAAATTTTGTGATGAGGAGAATTGTATGCTGAGAAAATTTGCGAGCTTGCTGGCTTTGCTTTTTATTTGGAACACCTCAGTTCAGGCCAAAGAGTTGCCGGATTTCACCGACTTGGTGGAAAAACAGGGTGCGGCGGTAGTCAATATCAGTACCAGCCAAATTATTCAAAATCCGCAAGGGGTGCCGAATATTCCAGAGGACGATCCGTTCTACGAATTTTTCCGCCGCTTCGCGCCGCAAATGCCGCGCGAGCAGGAGTCGCAATCGCTCGGTTCGGGTTTTATCATCAGTGCCGATGGCTACATCATGACCAATGCGCATGTGGTGGATCATGCCGACAAGATTACCGTGCGCCTGACCGACAAGCGCGAATATCGCGCCAAGGTCATTGGCGCGGACAAGCGTACCGATGTGGCTTTGCTGAAAATCGAAGCGACCAGTTTGCCGAAAATAGATGTGGGTGATCCGGAGAAGCTTAAAGTGGGCGAATGGGTAGTTGCGATCGGTTCGCCATTTGGTTTTGATAACAGTGTCACCGCCGGTATTGTCAGCGCCAAGGGGCGCTCCTTGCCGCAAGATAATTTCGTTCCTTTCATTCAGACAGATGTGGCAATCAATCCGGGTAATTCCGGCGGCCCTTTGTTTAATATGAATGAAGAAGTAGTGGGTATCAACTCGCAAATTTATACGCGCTCCGGCGGTTCCATGGGACTGTCTTTTGCAATTCCGATTGATGTGGCGATGCAAGTGGTTGACCAATTGCGCAACACCGGCAAGGTGACACGCGGGCGCATTGGAGTCACGATCCAGGAATTGACCCGCGAGCTGGCGGAATCATTTGGCTTGAATACGCCCAATGGAGCCTTGGTCAGTAACGTCGAAAAGAATGCACCGGCTGATAAGGCGGGCATCCAGGCAAGCGATGTGATCCTTAAATTTAATGGCAAGCCGGTGAATAATTCCAGCGATTTACCGCGCATGGTGGCGGCAATCAAGCCTGGCACCAAGGTGCCGGTTCAATTGTGGCGCAAGGGCGAGTCCAGGCAAGTCACCATTGAGGTTGCAGAAATGCCTGATGAGGATAAGCTTGCGTACTCCGCCAAACAGCCTTCCAACAAGGACGCCCCCATGATTTCGCGTCTGGGCGTTGCGGTCAGCGAGCTGAGTATAGAGCAACGCCAGGAGTTACAAATCAGTAGCGGCTTGTTGGTCGAAGAGGTTAAAGGTTCCGCTGCGCGTGGCGCCGGATTGCATCCGGGCGATGTGCTGCTGTCACTGGGCAATATGCCCCTTCGCTCATTGGCGCAGTTAAACGAGTTGCTCAAGCAGGTTCCGAACGGGCGCAATGTCGCATTTCTGGTACGGCGCGGAGATAGCGCTTCGTATGTAGCGATCAAACTGGACGAAAAGTAATCAGGGAGCCT
>JBDTPU010000053.1:0-2283 GCA_039932535.1 Gallionella sp.
CGGATGGCTGGCAAATAATCCTTCAATCAAATTTGACTGGTGATTTTTGCTCAGGCGTAAAAACGTTTCCTGGAGTGTTACTGCGGCGCGCGGGTCATACCCCGCTTTCTTCATGTATCGCATGCCGTACAAGTCAGCTTCCGATTCATCCTTGCGGCTAAACTTGGTGGCAATTAATTGTGAGCTCAATTGCGCTCCCCCTACCAGCAGGTTTGCATAATTTTTGTTTTGCGCGGCAATGGCTGTGGCGATCACCGCACCTTGCATCAGCATGCCCTGCTCCATGCTTTGCGCACCGTGCCGTGCCGCAGCGTGGACTATTTCATGGCTCAGTACGGCAGCCAATTCCGCTTCGCTATTGAGCTCATAGAGCAGGCCGCGATTGAACGCGATTTTCCCTCCCGGCATGGCCCATGCATTGGGCACGGAATCATTCAATAGCACAAACTCATAAGGTAATTGACGATCAGAAACTGCCGCGAGTTTTTTGCCTACACCTTGCACATAGGCGGTTAATTCCGGATCAATGATGTAATCTCCGCCCTGCTGTTGGCGAGCGGGCGCATAGCTTTTCTGTCCGATATCTACTTCTTGAGATTCGGAAATAAATTGCAGCTCTTTTTTATGGGTGACGGGATTGGTGCCGCAGCCGGTCAATAAAAAAATCAATGCGATAACGGTAGAGGAGTAAGTAAAAAATTTCTGCATCATTTTTCTCCTTCGGATATTCGTGCATTAAAATTCTTATAGCAAAATTTACCGGCACGCTCAGTTTGCCAGCTAACATAAGCTGCCCTATAGCGCCATATACATTAGCAGCCCTAATCGTGGCAAGTGTCCTGGAATGATCAAGGTTGTTCCGTTTGATACCCCTCGGCTAATCCGCTATAATGCGCGCCAATTCAAAGCGGGATGAACGCACGGTTCGTTCCGCTTCTTTGTGTCTACAGTCTTGGGAGTCGCCGGTGTCGCAAACAAACCCTGCCATTTTAGTTTTAGCCGATGGCACGGTATTTCGCGGTATTTCAATTGGTGCGGATGGCAGCAGTGTCGGCGAGGTGGTGTTCAACACCGCGATGACCGGCTATCAGGAAATTCTCACCGACCCCTCTTATTGCAAACAAATCGTCACGCTCACCTGCCCGCACATCGGCAACGTCGGCGTGAATACCGAGGACGTGGAATCGAGCCAGGTATTTGCCAGCGGTTTAGTGATACGCGATGTTTCGATGACGGTGAGCAACTGGCGCAACACGCAGTCGCTGCCGGACTATCTCAAAGCAAATAACGTGGTGGCAATTGCGGGCATTGATACGCGCAAGCTGACGCGCATTTTGCGCTCCAGGGGCGCGCAGAACGGCTGCATCGCCACCGGCACGGATGAGGCGGCGGCGCTTAAAGCAGCGCGTGGTTTTGTGGGACTGGTCGGCATGGATCTGGCTCAAGAAGTGACTTGCGCGAAATCATATTCATGGACGCAGCGCGCATGGGAGCTGGGTGTAGGCTATAGCGAAGCGGCGCATACAAAATTTCATGTGGTGGCTTATGACTTCGGCACCAAGCACAACATCCTGCGCATGCTGGCCGAGCGCGGCTGTCGCATTACTGTGGTGCCTGCGCAGACCACCGCGAAGGAGGTGCTGGCGATGGAGCCGGATGGGATATTCCTGTCCAACGGCCCCGGCGATCCGGAGCCGTGCGATTACGCGATTACAGCGACGAAAAAATTTATCGAGGCAGGCGTGCCGTTATTCGGCATTTGTCTCGGACATCAGATCATGGGGCTGGCAGTGGGTGCGAAAACGATGAAGATGAAATTTGGTCATCGCGGCGCGAACCATCCGGTACAGGATCTGCAAAGCCGCCGCGTAATGATCACCAGCCAGAACCATGGCTTTGCGGTGGATGCGGCGACGTTGCCGAAGAACGCTCGTGTCACGCATGTGTCACTGTTCGACGGCACGCTGCAAGGTTTTGAACTGACCGACAAACCTGCGTTCTGCTTCCAGGGACATCCCGAAGCGAGTCCGGGGCCGCATGATGTAGATTATTTGTTCGACAAATTTATCGGAATGATGAAAGAGAAAGGGTGAAAAGTGAAAGGTGAAAAGTGAAAGATAACGGCAGCGAACCGCCCACATTTCACATTTCACGTTTCACTGAACAAATGCCAAAACGTACCGACATAAAAAGTATCCTGATCATCGGCGCGGGCCCTATCGTCATCGGGCAGGCGTGCGAGTTCGACTATTCCGGCGCGCAAGCCTGCAAGGCGTTGCGCGA
>JBDTPU010000054.1:0-2888 GCA_039932535.1 Gallionella sp.
GTGCTAACTATAAGGTCATCACGGTAACGGGGAACACCGACCGTATCGGTTCGAGCGCTGCCAACATGAGGCTTTCTCTACATCGCGCTGAAGTGGTCAAGGATTATCTGGTCCACTCCGCTGCGATACCAGCCGACAAGATCTCGGCCAAGGGTGCAGGCGAATCGAATCCGTTGACCAAGCCCGGTGAATGCAAAGGCACTAAAGCGACCAAAAAGCTGGTTGCCTGCCTTGCGCCTGATCGCCGTGTGGAAGTCGAAGTTACCGGAACACGGCCAGCAAAATAATGCAGTTGCGCTCAGCAGTCGTATCGAGCTTGGCCAGTAATTTAATCACGAAGCTGTCAGTTAAGAAGTAAATACCCTTCGATGTGCCTGACAAGGCGTATCGAAGGGCATGACAGGTTAGCAACTGCCGGATCAGGATTGACCAGAATTAACCTATACAAGGAGCATCATCAACATGAAACTTACTACGGCTTACAAACGCTTTGCTACCCTCAGCTTCGCCATTGGATTGTTGTCCCTATTCGGATGCGCATCCACCGCATCCAAGCAGGGAGCCAAGGAGGCTAGCGCAGACGACGTCATCACCAACAAAGTAATCAATGCGATCAATGGCGAAGCCACCTTGAAATCCGCCCAGATCAAAGTCGAAACTTCCAATGGCGTCGTGCTGCTGACTGGCTTCGCCAACTCTGTTGCCGCTGAAAATACGGCGACTGAACTTGCACGCTACATCAGGGGTGTAACGCTGGTCAGGGATGGTATTCAGATCAAGTAACTGCGGCCGTCTTCCGGCGATAGCAATGAACCATTAAGAGAAAACAAAGTGAAAGTCGCAGAAAACTTAAAATTCATCGACGTTACGACGCTGTAGATAGTTGGGCTGGGCGTTTGCCCAGTTCATTTTTTTTGTCTCCCTCGTACGCTGTTACTCGTACGCTGTGCGGGACAAAAGTCACTCTTCAGTGACTAAGGCAGATGGGTTACATCTATTGATGAAATCCTGTTATGCAAAGCAAGAAGTAACTAAGTAATTAACCCATGACTAACCAAGAGAGGAACTAAAATGAAAAACTCAGAGAATTTAAAATTAGTTGGTATTTCGTTGCTACTCATTGCGGGACTAAGCGCATGCGACAAGCCTGGCCCTGCAGAGCGCGCCGGTAGCAAAATAGATCAGGCCGCTGAAGATGTCGGCAGGAGAACCAGCGCTGCTGCGGATTCCGCCGGTGAAAAAATGAGCGAGCAAACCAGAAAAGCCGGGGGTGCCATTGAAGATACTGCGATTACCACCAAGGTCAAAGCAGCTATTTTGGCCGAGCCTAATCTCAAGACGCTGCAAATCAGTGTGGATACCGTACAAGGCGTAGTGACATTAAGTGGAGCCGTCGATTCGCAATCCAGTATCAGTAGAGCCAAATCGGTGGCAAGCGGAATAGATGGCGTAAAAGAGGTTAGGAACCAGCTGGTAGTAAAGTAGTAACAGGATTGGCTACCACACTAACCAGCTCCGGTATTACCACTGGAGGAATTAGTCCGCTACCCCCTTGTCTCAGCTTTTAGGCTTGAGACAAGGGGGTGTGCTATGTGATTCACCTTAATTAATCAGGAGTAGAACATGGAAATTCAAGATGCTTATAAACAAAAAATGGCGGCGCAACTGAAAGAATGGAGCGCCCAAATCGATTTATTGGAAGCCAAGGCAGAGAACGCGGGAGCTGATATGAAGGTCAAGCGTACCAAGCAACTTCATGAGCTGCGCGCCCAACAGCATGCGGCGTCCGAAAAGATGAAGGAACTGGGGAAGGCCAGTGGCGCAGCATGGGAGCAGGTCAAAGTAACTACCGACAAGATATGGGATGACCTCAAGGCTGGTGTAGCTGACGCCCAATCCAAATTCAAGTGAAGCATGAACAGGCAACATTGCCTAGACCGTCTGTAATCACAACAATTTTTAACAGTTCTTTCGAAAAGGTTAGCAGGATAAATTTGCCCAGGATATAGAAGCAATAACGGGAGCAGCACTGTTCCGCTGTGTGTTAACAGTTACTCTCTTAAAATAGATGCATTATTGTCTCGACTGAGGAAGATCACTAGAGGAGTAAGTCATGGAAATTCAAGATGAATATAAACAAAAAATGGCAGCGCAACTGCAAGAATGGAGCGCCCAAATTAATTTATTGGAAGCTAACATGAAGAACAAATGTGCCGCGGAACTTCATGATGTGCGTGTCAAGCAACGAGCGGCATTTGGAAAAATGAAGGAATTGAGGGATGCCCGGGGCGAAGCGTGGGAGCATGTCAAAGACAATGCCGATAAAATTTGGGAGGATCTGAAGGCCGGCGTAGCTGAAGCCCATTCCAAGTTCAAATAGAACGCGCCATGCACAAGCTTAACAGCCTGTTTTGAGCCGGCTTGAACGATGAATTTAAAATTAATACTGTTACTGATCCTCTCAAGCTTGGCAGTGATATTTATCGCTCAGAATGTCGCCGTAGTTGAGATTGGCTTTTTATTCTGGAGAGTCTCAATGTCAAGCGCATTGTTGATATTTTTCACGTTAATGATGGGATTTATTTTAGGCTGGTTCTTACATAGTTACCTGCTATACCGAAAATCCAAAGATTGACTCGATTTATTTAAGTTGATCTCCACGCGGCTCTGCGCGCTTGCACCAAAAAAGCTAAGGAAGCGCTGATTAAATCCAAAACTATGGTTCGATACATTTCCCGTTCGCCCCGAGTGCCGCGCGTAGCGAGGTGTATCGAGGGGTTCGAACGGGAAACACTCACCACGAACGGATTTAATCAGCGCTTCCTTAAGGCACCGCGAGTCCGGATTTCACAAATCAGCCCGGTTTGAGCGGAACTCATTCAACTATA
>JBDTPU010000055.1:0-2557 GCA_039932535.1 Gallionella sp.
CGATGCCGGCGCTTTGTTCGTTGGAGGCGGCCGCAATTTCGGACATGATGTCGGTAACGCGTTTGACTGCGGTGACGATCTCTTGCATGGTGGCGCCCGCTTGGTCTACTTGCCGTGAGCCGGTGTCCACGTTGCTCACTGAGTCGTCAATCAGTGATTTGATTTCTTTGGCAGCGGCGGCGGAGCGTTGCGCCAGGTTGCGTACTTCGCTGGCCACGACCGCGAAGCCGCGGCCTTGTTCGCCTGCACGGGCGGCTTCGACGGCGGCGTTGAGGGCGAGGATGTTGGTCTGGAAGGCGATGCCTTCGATGACGCTGATGATGTCGACGATTTTCTTGGAGCTGGTGCTGATGGAGGCCATGGTCTGCACGACTTCATTGACTGCCAGTCCGCCTTTGACGGCAATGTCGGAGGCGTTGGCGGCCAACTGGTTGGCTTGTTTGGCGTTCTCGGCGTTCTGTTTCACCGTTGAGGTCAGCTCTTCCATGCTGCTGGCGGTTTCTTCGAGGCTGCTGGCTTGTTCTTCGGTGCGTTGTGACAGGTCGCTGTTGCCTGCGGCAATTTGTTGGGCGGCGGTAATGATGGTGTCGATAGTGAGGCGGACTTCGCCGACTATGCCGCCCAGGCTTGCGTTCATGTCCTTCAGCGCTTGCAGTAGTTGGCCGGTTTCATCCCTTGAGTTAATTTCGATGCGGGAGGTGAGGTCGCCATCAGCCACGTGCCGGGCAATTTCTATCGCATTGCTTAGCGGGCGGATTATCGAACGCGCGAATAAAAATCCAAGCGCAAACACAATAATCCACGCGCTTAATGCCACACTCAGTATTACTATCCGGGCAAGATTGGTCGATGCGTTGGATTGGGTTTGATTGGAGTTTTCTTCTATCAAATTGCTCAATAGTCCCATTTCGACACCAAGACTTTTGAATGCGATTGTGAATTCGGAAAATCTGTTAAGGGCGCCGCCGATGTCGGTAGATGCGAGTTCAATAAAAGTAGTGGCACTTTCCAGATAGGCTCCCATGTAAGGTCGCACTTTTGCCGCCTCTTGTTTGATGTTGTCATTAACCTGGGCGGATTCCAGGTTGTTCACCGCTTCTATAAATGCATTGCTGTGTTCTTCTGCGTCTTTTCTGAGATCCGCTATTTGCGCCTTATCATCTTTGGTTCCAGCCATGATTGCGCTGAGAACATCCGCATACAAAGCCCCGCGTGCCTGGTCAGCCTGGAGCTGAAGTTTGATGGCACTTGAGTTGCGCATGATTTCGTCTTTGGCATCGCCCAGATTCGTAGCCGCCCAATAACCGGTGCCGCCGACAACCGATGTAAATAGCACAGCAATCAAGCTAAAGGTGATCAGTTTGCGCTGAATGGTAAAGTTGAATTTTATGGCTTCCCCCTGAAATTATCTTCTGGCATACCGCTGTATGCCGTGTTGCATAAATTCTTGCTTACATAACCCCTAACGACACGGCAAAATGGAGTTCCACCTTATATATCCTTTAGGCTTGACCGGAACTAAATTTTTTGCAGTAGCCGCTACGCGGCTTGCTTGCTCTTCCGCGCTCCGAAGTCATATCAAATAAGTACCTGGGAGGGCTACGCAGATATTTCGGCTGCGTCGATTAATTCCATATCGCGACTCGACATCAATCGTTCGATATCAACCAGTATGATCATGCGCTCTTCCAATGTGCCCAAGCCCAGCAAATACTGTGTATCCAGAGTGGCGCCGAATTCCGGTGCCGGTTTGATCTCCTCCGGCTTCAGTGTGGTTACGTCGGAAACACCATCCACCACCATGCCGACTATGCGTTTCGAAATGTTAAGTATGATGACGACCGTGGTCGCGTCATACGTGACGCTGCCGAGTTTGAATTTGATGCGCATATCCACGATCGGCACAATGATGCCGCGCAGATTGATTACGCCCTTGATGAATTCGGGCGCATTGGCTATCGTGGTTACGGCATCGTAGCCACGAATTTCCTGTACCTTGAGAATATCGATGCCATATTCCTCATTGCCCAGCGTGAAAGTTAATAGTTCGCGGCCTTCGCCATTCGCTGCTTGTGGGCTTTGCATGGTGCCCTCCTTTAAGTGATTAAAATATTATCCGGGATATCTCTTCCGTGTAGCTAAAACTCTTTCCAATCGCCATCTGCATCTTCTTTAGCTTCAACCAGCTTGCGCTCTTTCCTCGGTGGTGGCGGAACGCGATGGGTGACGGCGGGTGTGGCGATGGGTGCGGCAGCAGGTCGTCTGCTTTCCTGAGCCGTTGCCAGTTTGAAGATGCTCACTGCGTCCATCAGCGAGCCAGCCTGTTCCTGCATGGATTCTGCCGCAGCAGCGGCTTGTTCGACCAGCGCGGCGTTCTGCTGGGTTACTTCGTCCATCTGGATGATGGCCTGGTTGACTTGTTCGATGCCGGCGCTTTGTTCGTTGGAGGCGGCCGCAATTTCGGACATGATGTCGGTGACGCGTTTGACTGCGCTGACAATTTCTTGCATGGTTTCCCCGGCCTGATCTACCTGTTTGGAACCGGCTTCTACTTTGT
>JBDTPU010000056.1:0-6644 GCA_039932535.1 Gallionella sp.
CACGATCAACGCGGCGGCAAAGTGGCCAAGCAAGCGCGCCTTGGGCGACAAGCCGCGCATATCATCCAGCAATGACAGCACAAACAATCCCAGCGCAGGCAACACAATCCACCATGCCCAAAACTGGATCAGCATCATCCAGCCGGATAATATTCCCGCCATCAACGCAATGCCGCCAGTGCGCGGAACTGGCTCGGCATGCAGCGAACGTTCGTTGGGAATATCCTGAATCGTACCGACTTTGCTCAAGGTCAGCATCACGCCCAGTATCAGGGTGACAAAAGCGGCGATGATCGGAGCGTAATGGGTCATATGAAATTCAATGTAAGGATGGGTTAAAACTGGTCATGCCAAAATGTAAAACACGATAGCCTGTCGGCTGCGGAAGCGCGCTCAAAGATTCACGCTCCTGCCGCCATCCACCGCAATAATCTGCCCGGTAATGTAGGACGCATCGCCAATCAGAAAGGCCACGGCTCTGGCGATATCATCCGGCTCGCCTTCGCGTTTGAGCAAGGTATGCGCAATGATTTTGCGACGCTGCTCCTCGTCTGACCATTCCTCGCCTTCCGGCCACATGATGACCCCCGGGGCGATCGCATTGACGCGCACTTGCGGTGCCATTTCCTGCGCCAGGGCGCGGGTGAGCATGACCAAGGCCGCCTTGGCCACGCTGTACAGCAGATGTCCGCGCATCGGACGCTCGGCGTGGATGTCTGCGATGTTCACGATACAACCCTGCCGACGGCGTAATTCGGCTGCTGCCGCCTGCGCCAGAAACAGCGGCGCTTGCAGATTGGTGCCGAGCAAATCTTGGCATTGCTGTTCATCGATATCCGCCAATGGAGTCGCGTAAAAACTTGAAGCGTTGTTGACCAGCGCGTCCAGCTGCCCGAATGTTTTGATGACCTTGTACACTAATTGCGACAATGCATTCAAGTCGAGCAGATCCGCTTGAAATATCGCTGCGCTGTCCGGACGCAGCGCATTCAATTCATCGCGCAAAGCCAGCGCTTCTGATTCTGAGCTGCGGTAATGTACAGCGAGTTGCGCACCGGCCGCGTGCAGACGGCGGCAAATCGCCGCGCCGACGCGCTTCGCTCCTCCGGTCACCAATACCACTTTGCCCTGCATGACACTCTCCATTAAACTCGCCTACTCTCCATAAACTCAACCGCATTGGGAATTATACCCGACCATGTCCCCTACTTTACCCGTACCTGGCATTGAGGCTGCGCAACACAGCGCACGCCTGGTGGAATTCATCCGGCAGGACATCGTCGCGCAAGGCGGATGGATTCCATTTGCGCGCTACATGGAGCTGGCTCTGTATGCGCCGGGGCTGGGCTATTACACAGCAGGCGCGCACAAATTCGGTGACGCAGGTGACTTCATTACCGCGCCGGAACTGTCACCGTTATTTGGCCGCACTGTCGCGCGGCAAGTGGCCGAGATCATGGCGCACAGTGCGCCGCACATTCTGGAACTGGGCGCGGGCAGCGGCAAATTGGCGGCGGATATGCTTGCCGAATTGGAACAGCTCGGCAGTCTGCCCGCCAGCTATGCCATCCTTGAAATCAGCGCCGACTTGCGCGCACGCCAGCAAGTGCTCCTGCGCGAATGTTTGCCGCATCTGCTGGATCGCGTGCACTGGCTGGATGCGCTGCCGAAAAAATTCAGCGGCGCGATCATTGCCAACGAGGTGCTCGACGCATTGCCCGTGCATCTGGTGCGTTGGCGCGACAGTGCCATCACCGAGCGTGGCGTGGCATTGGGTGAGCACGGTTTCATCTGGCAGGAACGCGCGATCACAGATACAGCTTTATTACAGGCCGCGCAGCTAATCAACGTGCCGGAAGATTATGTCAGCGAAATCTGCCTCGCTGCGCGTGGCTTGATCAACAGCCTTGCGCAACGACTGGATCACGGTGCAATGCTGTTCATCGACTACGGTTTCGGCACGCGCGAGTTCTACCACCCGCAGCGCAACAACGGCACGCTGATGTGCCACTACCGACACCATGCGCACGACGATCCGTTCTTTCTGCCCGGCTTGCAGGACATCACCGCACATGTGAGTTTCACTGACATCGCCGAATGCGGCATTGATGCTGGCTTGGAGCTGGTGGGCTACACCAATCAGGCATTTTTTTTAATCAACTGCGGCATCATCAAATTACTGCAAAACACCTCGCCAGAAAACCTGCGTGACTATCTGCCACTCTCGGCGCAATTGCAGAAACTCACCAGCCCGGCTGAGATGGGCGAGCTGTTCAAGGTGATCGCTTTGAGTAAAGGAATTTCGGAACCGCTGCGGGGTTTTTCAGCGGGCGACCTGACGCGGATGTTGTGAATTTAAATCACCCGGCGCAGCATGGTGGGGGCGTATGCATCATCGCGAAATGGTGCGCAAGCGCACCCTACCAAACAAATGTGCTGAATGCGCCTGCCGCAGTTTGTAGTTCGTAGGGTGCGCTTGCGCACCAGATCACTCGCCAAAATTCTTGCCATCATTTGTCTCAACAATACCACCCCAGTTTTCAGGGTACGTTCCTTGTTTCACATAACGATGAAAAGTCGAGTAAGGCCAATCGGTCACATTAGCGACATAGCCATGCTTGACTGGATTGAAATGTATGTAATCCAGATGCCGAGCTAAATCGGTTTCATCGCGAATGAGATGTTCCCAAAACCGCCGTTGCCAC
This sequence comes from Gallionella sp., assembly GCA_039932535.1. Classification (GTDB taxonomy): domain Bacteria; phylum Pseudomonadota; class Gammaproteobacteria; order Burkholderiales; family Gallionellaceae; genus Gallionella. The sequence goes on from JBDTPU010000056.1 coordinate 2,706, forward strand.
AAACTGCCCTCACCCCGCTTATCGCGCGAAGCCGAAAAGTTTTGCCGTGGAAGCCACGCCGCACAATCGCGTGTGACGTGTTGTTTGATGAGAGACCAGCGTAGCGAAAAATCCTTATCATTTTGCGGAAGCTGCCAGACTGCATGCAGGGGATCGGGCATTAACTGCAACAATCTTGAAAGGCATTTCCAAACGCACTTTGTCGATAGCGATGCGCAGAGATGCACGGCAACGCGGGTCAGTCAGTAGCGCCTGACGACGGTATGTAATAACAGTAAAGAAGTAAGTGGCACCGGGAATGTCGGCGCGTCTGTATTCTGGCATGCGGCATTTTATTCCAGTTCGTAATAAATGGCGCGCAAGTCAGCAGGGTGTTTTGCGCACCAGATTACTCGCCCAATGGTACGCAAGCGCACCCTACGAGTTGCGCTGTTTTTCGACCAATTTTTCTATCGCCTTGATGCGCGCCTGTTGCACTTCGATAGCAATGGTATTGTTATCGGTACATTGTTTGGCTATCTCCCCCGCATCTACTGACCGAGCAACATCTTCCAATTGCAGCAGGTAATCTGCCTGCGGATAAGCATCGCTTCCGTGACCGGTGCGACCGCGCGCATCTGAAGCACAGGCTTGCAACAATTGCGTAAATCGCTCCGGCCTGCGCCACGCATCCGCTGACTGAAATAATTTGATGATGGTCTCGGCGCGCAACTCAAAAGCGCGATGAATGTCGCCATGATAGCGTGCGGTCAATAGCGCCAGGTCTCTGCATTCACTGGGCGCGCGCAAGCGCTGCGAGAGTTGCTTCACTAAATCCACACTGCGCAACTCGTGTCCGATGTGGCGGGGCAAAATATCTTTTGGCGTATTGCCCTTGCCCAGATCATGTGTCAGCGCGGCGAAGCGCACTTCCAGCGGGTAGTCATGTTGAGCTGCATCGTCTACCACCAGCATGGTGTGGACACCGCAATCGATTTCAGGATGATGTTTTGGCGGCTGCGGCACGCCGAACAGCGCGTCCACTTCGGGGATGATTTTCGCCAGCGCGCCACAATTGCGCAGCGTCTCGAAAAAACGCGACGGTTTTTTTTCCATCAGTCCGCGCGCCAGTTCCTGCCACACACGTTCCGCCACCAGTGCATCCACTTCACCGTTGTCCACCATATCGCGCATCAGTGCCAGCGTCCCGGGCGCGATCGCGAAGCCGAAGCGCGCCGCAAATCGTGCCGCGCGCAAAATGCGTACCGGGTCTTCGCTGAACGCCGCGCTGACATGGCGGAGGATCCCTGCGCGCAGATCGGCGACGCCATTATGCGGATCGATCAGATTGCCAACGGCATCTTCTGCAATGGCATTGATGGTGAAATCGCGGCGCAGCAAATCCTGCTCCAGCGTCACATCCGGTGCGGCGTACACGGCGAAGCCCTGATAGCCGCGCGCGGTTTTTCGCTCGGTGCGCGCCAGCGCGTATTCCTCGTGGGTTTGCGGATGCAGGAACACCGGAAAATCCTTGCCGACCGGCTGAAAGCCTTGCGTCACCATGTCTTCCGGTGTGCTGCCCACCACCACCCAGTCGTGATCCTGAACGGCCAGCCCGAGCAAACGGTCGCGCACTGCGCCGCCCACACAATAAATTTTGGCCTCACTTTTCATTTGGCTTGCGCTTCGCCCGTGATTATCGGCAGATTATCTACAGGCAGGTCAGTTGAAGGCTTGGGCGCGATGATACCCATGCGCTGTTTGAGTGAGCGTGGTGGGTCACCGAATTGATCGGCATAGTAGACAGTGTTGCTCATCACCTTTTTCACATAGTCGCGCGTTTCTTCGAACGGAATGGTCTCTGCATAAATCGCGCCTTCCAGTGGTCGATCACCGCGCCACTGGAGCGCCCGGGACGGGCCAGCATTGTATGCCGCCGAAGCCAGCACCGGGCTATTTTCAGACTGGGAAAGTACCGATTTCATATAGTACGTGCCGATGCGCAAGTTGGTATCGAGTTGATGGATCAGCGCATTGCGATAACTTTTAAATCCCAGTTTATTTGCCACCCAGCGCGCGGTGCTGGGCATGATCTGCATCAGTCCCGCGGCGCCGGTATTGGACTTTGCAGCAATGGCAAAACGGCTTTCCTGACGCATCAGGCCATATACCCACGCCTCATCCAGGCCATGCTCACGGATGTGCGCCTGCAATTCAGAACGGTACGGCGCGAGATAGCGCAAACTGAAATCATGCATGGTAACCGTTTTATCCGCCGCACCAATTGCGCGATCATACATTTCATTGCGCCTGGCGATTTCCGCTGCGGCGAGTAATTCACGATCATTAAAATTGCGCAATACCCAACGCCATTCTTCCAGCGCTTCAGTGCGCATATCCATGCGATACAAGGCCAGCGTGCGCTGCATGCCGGGTAATGCCAACATCTCATTGATGGCATTTTTATCCGGTTTATATACCGGCATACTCTCACTTAATACCGGCGCATCACCCAGTTCTTCCCTGGCCAATTGGCCATAGAAGTTGAATTCGCCACTCAATGGCGCAAATATTTCCTTGGCTTCGATGGCTTTGCCTGATGCCTGCAACGCGCGTGCTCTCCAGTATTGCCAAGGTGCTTCGTGCTGTTGCTGCTCGCTCATTGCATTCACGCTTGCCAGCACTTCCGGCCAATCCTGTGCGCGTAATGCCGCACGCACGCGCCATGCCGATTGATGCTCATCCAGCGGCGTATCTGCCGCTGCTTTGTACCATCGCAATGCGCGCGCATCCAGGTTGCGCGCCGCCTCATAAGCCAGCCACCCATAAAAATAATGCTGTTCGGTAGCAGCAAAATATCCGGAAATTTTTGCCCAGCGCGCGACCGCCAATTCTGGAGATTGTTTAGCCAGATGCTGCAACGCAAATAACGCGACCAGACGCTGACCCTCATTTGCCAATGTCGAATTCGATTGGCTCAGCGGATTATTTGTTTCAGACGTTGCCGGATCACCCGCAGGGCGAATGTCTGGCGATGGATTTTTTGTGGATGCGGCAGATGGGAGTGAGTCCGTGTCCGCTACCGCGGAGGATGGGTGGTCAGTCTTACCGAAACCCAATCGCGACCAGAAATTCCCCAACCACCCTCCGGGCCGGGCAGTCGGATTTGAAGAGGGCAAGGAATTTTTCGGGCTTTCTACCGAAGGGACTGATTGCTTGATGCCTGAAACGGGCGTTTCGATCGCCACACTCATGCGCATTTGTGCTGCGGCCATGTCCGAACTATTTCCGAGGTTACTTATGAAACTGGAATTATTCCATACAAGCTTTTTCAGAAAACGCTCGGGGTCGGCGGCAGCACTTTTCAGCATCGCAGGCAGGCCTGCATATCTGTCATCCAACTGTTCGGCCAGCTTGATGGCAAGTGACACATTGTTCGCTTCCAACGCCAGATGCAACCGCCGATTGATATCCCGATTACTGATAATGCCGGCGGACAGCGCAGCGTCAAATAGCGCGCCGCAACTCTCAGGCAATCCCTTGCCGGTAAACCAGAGTTTACGCGCCTCGCGTAATGCAGCCAGCTCCTGGCTGCGGCGACGCGATTGCAGCGCATCACATATCAGCTCGGAATCCTCATTCAACAAGCGCGGATATTCGGCATCGAACAAATCCCATTGGTGTTTTTTACCCAGCAGCTTGAGCCACTCTCCACGCAATTTGTCGATCATTGGAGTATCTTCCGGACGGGCAAGAAAATTTTTCGCTGCTTCTTCGATTGAATTCGGGACAGCCCCTTCGGCTCCGCTCAGAACAGGCTTGGTATCAACGTTTGCCAGTCTCAGGCTTAATTGGTAATAGCTGACATATACCTCCAGCGGCGTTTTTTTCAATCGCTGTGCGTAACGTCCCAGCTTGATGGTATCACTGGCGAGAAATGCATTATGCGCGGCCATAAAA
>JBDTPU010000057.1:0-3220 GCA_039932535.1 Gallionella sp.
GCTCGGTTTGGATCGGCGCGTCCTTGGCGACTTGCTGCATATACGCTTGCGGTTGCTTGTAGCGCGCCTGGCGCATGATCTTGTCGGGAAAGCTCAGCTTGCTGTGCGCGCCCGCACCTATGCCCAGATAATCGCCGAACTTCCAGTAGTTGAGATTGTGTTTGGCGCGGCGCTTCGGTTGCGCAAACGCAGAGGTCTCGTAGTGCTGATAGCCTGCTGCAGCAAGCATTTCCTCGATATGCTGCTGCATGTCGCTGCTCGCATCGTCGTCCGGCAGCGATGGCGGGTTGCGATGGAACAGCGTGTTCGGCTCCAGCGTCAGGTGATAGCAGGACAGATGCTGAGGCGCAAATGACAGCGCGGTTTGCACATCCTGCAAAGCTTCATCCAATGTCTGTTTGGGCAATGCATACATCAGGTCGAGATTGAGGTTGTCGAAATGCTGCTGCGCAATGGCGATCGCGCGCTTGGCTTCATCGGCAGAGTGGATGCGCCCCAGTGCTTGCAAATGCGCGTCATTGAAACTCTGGATGCCCATCGACAGCCGGTTCACTCCCGCCTCACGATAAGCTGCAAAGCGCGCCGCCTCCACAGTACCTGGATTGGCCTCCATCGTGATCTCCGCGCCAATATCCAACGGCAGCAACATGCGCACCTGGCGCAGGATCTCCGCGACGCTTTCGCCGCTCAACAGGCTGGGCGTGCCGCCGCCAAAAAACATCGTATAGACCTTGCGCCCCCAGATCAGCGGCAAGGCCAGCTCCAGATCGCGGATTATCGCCGCGACATATTCCTGCTCCGGCAATGCCCCGCGCGCCTCATGCGAATTGAAATCGCAATACGGACATTTGCGCACGCACCACGGGATGTGGATATACAGCGACAGCGGCGGCAAGGCCTTGAAATTCACGGCTTGCGATTTGAGTGCGATGGGTTGCAGAAGGTGCGTGGTCATGCGGACTGAAGTCTTTGCAACAAAACTTTCAGCGCCTTGCCGCGATGGCTGATGGCATGTTTTTCATCGCGCTCCAGTTGCGCGCTGGTCTTGCCGAATTCCGGCAACCAGAACAGCGGGTCATAGCCGAAGCCGCCCTCGCCGCGTTCTTCATGTGCAATCTCACCATGCCATTCGCCTTCGGCGATCAGGGGTTGCGGGTCGTCGGCGTGATGCAGCAGCACCAGCACGCAGTAGTAATGCGCGCGGCGATCCGTTACGCCTTGCATAGCTTGCAGTAATTTTTCGTTATTACGTTGATCGGATTTCGGATCATCTCCGGCGTAGCGCGCGGACAGCACTCCGGGCGCACCCTTCAGCGCATTGACGCAAATGCCCGAATCGTCTGCCAGCGCGGGGAGTCCGCTCAAGCGGCTGACATGGCGCGCTTTGGCGAGTGCGTTTTCGATGAAGGTGACGTGCGGCTCTTCGGCTTCGGCGATGCCGAGTTGCGCTTGTGTCAACAACTCGATACCAAGCGGCTGCAACAGGAATTGGAATTCGCGCAGCTTGCCGGGATTGTTTGAAGCGATAACGAGTTTTTTCATGGTTTATCAACGTAAATCAAAACGCCGTGAGCCCACGAAAATCACGAACGAATCAATCCCTGGGTACACCCTTTACAAATTGAAGTAGCGGTTCAAGATGTTCATGTTTTTGGGTGTTTCGTGTCTTTCGTGATTTTCGTGGACGATTTGCTTTTCATTGCAACAACCTGGCGCTAAACCTCTTCCAGTACCCTCCGCTGCATCGCAATCAATTCGGTAATACCGTTCTTCGCCAGTTCCAGCAACGCATCCATCTCGGCGCGGCTGAACGCATGGCCTTCGGCGGTGCCTTGCACTTCGACGAAATGACCGCTGCCCAGCATCACCACATTCATGTCTGTGTCACAGGCGGAGTCTTCGATATAATCCAGATCCAGCACTGGCGTGCCCTGATAGATGCCAACAGAAATCGCGGCGATGAAATCCTTGAGCGGGGATTCCTTGATCAGCCCTTTGCCGAGCAAGCCGCTCACCGCATCATGCAGCGCAACGAACGCGCCGGTGATGCTGGCGGTGCGCGTGCCGCCGTCGGCCTGGATAACGTCGCAATCAATCTGGATGGTGCGCTCACCTAATTTTCGCAAATCCACCACCGCGCGCAGGCTGCGTCCGATCAGGCGCTGGATTTCCTGGGTACGCCCGGATTGCTTTCCCTTGGCGGCTTCACGGCTCATGCGCTCACCGGTGGAGCGCGGCAACATGCCGTATTCCGCAGTGACCCAGCCTTCGCCGCTGCCCCTTTTATGCGGCGGAACTTTTTCTTCGACGCTGGCGGTACAAATAACTTTGGTGTCACCGCACTCAATCAGCACCGAACCTTCGGCGTGTTTGGTGTAGTGGCGGGTGATATGTATTTCACGTAACTGCTGCGGTAATCTCAGGCTGGGGCGCATAGTAAATTTTGCTGAAAGATAAAAAGGTAATGGAATAATTGGAAGAGTAGCGCTATAAAATCTCAAGGACTTGACTGACCGGCTCAGCGGTAAGGTGAGCGATTTCGCTGCTACCCCAGCGCATTGCCACACCGGTGACATTATCAGAATGTCCGTCTTCACGCTTCAGGGCGAGTCCAACCAAACTATCCAATACCTTGACAACGGGAAGCGCGAAAAAAGCTTCGACCAATTCTCTATCGGTGAAGGGCCCCCACAGCCCATCGCTGGCCAGCAACACCACATCCCCGGATCGCAGCGCGACAGGTTCGCCGGACTCCATATAGAATATATCTTCGATCCCGCCGAGGCAGTTGGTGATTTGATTGCGCTGCGGATGGACACGGGCTTCCTCCGCAGTAAGTTCACCTGATTCAACCCACTGCTGTACTACCGAATGGTCATGAGTTCTGACTAATACTGCGCCGTCCCGGAGCAGGTACAAACGTGAATCTCCGGCGTGACCCCGATATATCTTGCCATCTTGTATCAATACAGCGACACAAGTTGTGCCTGGGAAACCGCCCATATCCTGGTCATACGGAAACTTTACGATACGCTCATTCGCATAACGCATGGTTTCCCGCAGGAAATCATCCGGGTCGGCAATACGCGGCTGGGCATGCTGGCCAAATGATTCGACAAAAGTTTCGATGGTCAGACCCGCTGCCAATTCCCCGTGCAAGTGGCCGCCCATGCCGTCCGCCAGTACCAACAACAATGCATCGTTGGTGTAAGCATACGCC
>JBDTPU010000058.1:0-3752 GCA_039932535.1 Gallionella sp.
GGGAATGCGATGGCCGGCATCGAATTCCAGGCGTCGGGTGATGAGCATGGAGGCTGTAATCAGTTGTGTGGCGCGGATTATACCTTGTCATATTTTCAAAGCCTTGATTTTCAAAGCCCGGGTTTCAAAGCCCTGATCTTCAAACCACGGGCGCGTTGCACAAATTCACGTTGCGCGTGGTCATCATTCAGCTCGCCATAGCGCAACGCGCTGTAGCGAGCGGCGAGGTCGCGGATGGCAACGGCGAGTTCGGGGCGGGTTACAGCGATGCGTGCAGCATAGTCTTGCGCACCTTCATGCGCGGCGCGCGGCAGTCCAGCTTTCGCCAACATTCGGCACAGCTTGAGCCAGGCTGCTTGTACTTTATCTGGTTGGCGCACCAGCAAATGGCGCAGCATAAACAGCGCAAATAGCGCAATCAATACCGCCAACCCGACTACCATATTCAGCGCAATTTTTTGCCAGGTGATGGATTCCATGCCGAGACGCGTCAGGAAAGCGAATTGGCGCTCGGTGTCATAGCCCAGCACCCATTGGTTCCACTGGTTGGCGAGCGTGTCCAGATTGAAGCGCAGGTTGCGCATCCACTGTGGCGGATTGCGTTCCATGAACGGCAGAATCGCATTGTCGGATATCGCGGCAGACAAACCTCGTTGCACGCGATCCGGCGCGATCGCGGCGGTTGGATCCACGCGCACCCAGCCTTGTCCCGCCAGCCACACCTCCGCCCAGGCATGCGCATCGGATTGACGCACGATGTAGTAATTGCCGACATCGTTGAATTCGCCGCCCAGATAGCCGGTCACCACACGCGCCGGAACGTTTGCGGCGCGCATCAGGAACACGAAGGCCGAGGCATAGTGTTCGCAGAATCCCCGCTTGGTGGTGAACAGAAAATCATCCACCGTGTTGGCGCCGAGCAGCGGCGGTTCGAGCGTGTATGCGAAGCCTTGTTTGTTGAAATAGGCCAGCGCGGTGCGAACCAGAATTTCATCAATCCCCGCAGGGGAACGATTGTCCCCTCTCCCATTCTCCCCTTCCAACTTCCCCCCGGTGGGGGAAAGGGCGATCGCTCCCTCTCCCTTCGGGGGAGGGTTGGGGAGGGGGAAGGAGAGTTGGGGAGGAGGATCCGTTTCGATTTGTTTTCGCCACTCACCTGCAAGTTGCTGCGCACGAGGATTGAACTGCTTAGGCAATTGCAAGCCGCGCTGAAGCTGCCGCACGGCTTCCTCCAGATTGGCGTGATAAACCAGATTAGAACGCGCCGCGTAGCGCATTCGCGCATTCACTGGTTCTTTGTTCAACACCTGAAAATCGTAAGTCAGCGTGGCGGGCACCGACAATTTATCAGGCACATCAAGCGCGAACAGCCAGGGCTTGTTATGCGGCTCCAACGTAACGATGTAATTGATCTGTTGATCGAGCTCGGTAAATTTTGGCGCGACGGTGAGCACGGTTCTGCCCGGTGTCCAGGTGCGTCCGTCAAAATCCCATAGCACTGGCCCGCGCCAATACATCTGATCACGGCGCGGTATTTTGTCATTATAGATAACGCGAAACGCGACTGCTTCGGACAAACTCAAACGGCTCAAACTGCCCGGAGACATTTTGTCATCCAGCCCGCTGCTGGTATAAGCATCTTGCGGCAAACCCCACAGCGGGCCTTGCACGCGCGGGAATAAAATAAACAGGATCAGCGTCAGTGGCAGGGCTTGCAGCAGCAACACCGCCGCGATGCGCAAGCGCGGTTTCAGCGCGATGCGTTGCGCTTGCAGATGCACCCATGTGGTCACAATGACGATCAAAGTGGCGAGCAGATAGAGCGCGGTGGGAATACTTTGGGAGTAAAAAAAATTGGTGATGATGATGAAGCAGGCGAGATAAATCAGCACCATCGCATCGCGCGTTTTGCGCAGCTCCATCAGCTTGAGCGTGGCGAGCAGCATCAGCAACGTGACTCCTGCTTCGCGCCCGAACAAGGTGTGGAAGGTGAGTACAATGCCGCCGGTGCCGGCAAAAGTAATCAGCATTAACAGCCAGCGTTTCGGTAAGGGTCGCCTGCTGTAATTGAGCCAGGCGCGCCACAACAGCAAACCGGCGCACAGGCCGCTGACCCACAGCGGCAGATGATCGGCGTGCGGCGCGATGACCATCAGGATGCTGAGCAGCAGTCCGTAGATAAGGGCTTGGTTCATTTTTGCGTCATTCCCGCGCAGGCGGGAATCCAGCAAAAATATAAAATTTCGGCGAAGCCGACAAACACAACACCCTGTCCCGCTACGCGGGGCTGATCCAACCAGCTGGATTCCCGCCTGCGCGGGAATGACGGAATCTGGAAATGAAGCGGTGTCATTTGGAGAACTCGTTAATTTTAAACAACGCGAGTCTGCGTAAACATTCATCGCGATGCGCGATGCCATTATTTGCCGGCAACTCGCTATCCGGCAAACGCAAACCGTAGCGCAAACCCTGCGCCTCGGCATCCAGCACCCAGCGGGTCATGCGTTGTAATTTTTCTTCTTCGCTGCGTTCCGGTGCATCGGAAAAATCCAGCCACAATTCTTCGCCCAGCGGCGTGGAAAATTGCTTGACCTGCAAACCCCGTTCGCGCGCATAAGCTTTCCAGTCTATGCGCGGTAGCGCATCGCCTGCGGTGTATTTGCGCAACCCGGAGAAATCTTCGTCACCCGCCATACTGCGCTTGCCTGTGCCATCGGGCGAACTGCCGGAAGGCAATGGTGCCTCATTCAAGGGTTGCGGATAAACCAGACAGCGTGTGTCGAAATGCAGATACGACCAACAGTAAAACAGGCCGAGCGGGAATTCGGTATACAGCGTCATGCGTCCCGTTTGCAGCCAACCGCGATGCGTAGCGAGTAGCGGAAAGATCACCTCGGTATCTTGCCGGGCAGGCGCATCAAATTGTATGACCGGTAGGCCGCCTGCCCAGAACGACTCGCCCGTTTTGAACAGGCAAAGTTGGTAACGCGACAATTTGCTGAGATTGTTGAAATGAAAAACGAATTGTGCCGCCTCGCCACTGAACACCGCTTCGGCGCGACCCGCGCGTATCTCCAGATGGGCCAGATTGCGAAACGCGTGCAGCATGGACATCACTGCCATCATCGTCAGCAGAAAAGTCAGCACATAGCCGAGGCTCAGGTTGTAATTGATGTCGCCGAGCAGCATCAGTACCAGTACGAAGACCAGCGTGAATCCCTGTCTGGTGGGGATGATGAAGATGCGGCGTTGCGTCAGCGTGACCGTGCCGATTTCTATTTTCGGGCGGAACAGCCAGATGCGGAATTTTTGTTTGAGTGCAGTGAGCACAGCTTAGGGTATGGCGACCGCTTCGATCAATTCACGTATCAATGCTTCGTCATTTTGTTTGGTGTATTTGTCAATCGCTTGCAAGCGGTGGCTGACCACGCCGGGCAGCACTGCTTGAACATCTTCCGGAATCACGGCGTCGCGGTTATCCAGCAATGCCCAGGCGCGTGCGGCGGAGAGCAGCGCGAGTCCGGCGCGCGGCGACAGGCCGTGGGTATAGCGCGCTGTTTCGCGCGTATGGCGCAGAATGGCTTGGACATAATCGAGCAGTGCAGGGGAGACGAAAATTTCTCGTGTGCGTTGTTGCAGCGCGAGTAGTTCCGCGCATTCCATCTGCGGGCTGAGCTTGGTGATGATCTCGCGCCGATCCACGCCGGACAGCAGGCCGCGTTCGGCCTGTGCGTCGGGATAACCCATCTGGA
>JBDTPU010000059.1:0-2939 GCA_039932535.1 Gallionella sp.
TCATTACCTGCCGTACCGGAACATCAATCTGCTGGATCAATTTACGCACTTCTTCAAGATGTCCGGACGTATCTTGAACAAACAAAGTATTCGTACGCTGATCCACTACCGCGCTGCCACGCTTGGAAAGCATGCGCTGCTTGTCATTGGTTAACATCGCGGCGATCGCATCGCCTTTTTGATAACTTATCTGAAAACTCTCCGTGCGCAACTCTTCCAATTCGGCGATTTCCTGATGCGAGGTCAAGTCGATTTTCTCCTTAGCGGCGATTTCTTCGCGCGGCGCAACCTGGATTACGTTGCCACTCTTGCGCATGTCCAGACCGCGGCTCTGCAGAATAATGTCGAAAGCCTGATCCCACGGCACGTCCTTCAACCTCAGGGTGAGATTACCGCTGACGGTATCGCTGATCACCATGTTGGTTTCGGTAAAATCGGCAATTACATTCAATGCTTCACGGACATCGATCTTCTGGAAATTCAAAGTCAGTTTTTCGCCCGTATAACCGAGTTTATTGCTCTTACCCAGTTTGTCAGGATCAACCACCACCGGTTTCACTTCGATGATAAATTTATTATCTGTCTGGTAGGCGGCATGTTCCCAGTTGCCCTTGGGAGCGATCACCATGCGTACGTTGTCGCCCTGCGCAAAGGTATCCACGTCTTGCACGGGTGTGGCAAAATCGACTACGTCCAGCTTGCGCTGCAAATTGCGCGGCAAGTCAGTTTTAAGGAAATCGACTATCAGTGTGGTGCCTTGTTGCCGTATGTCAATTCCAATCCCGGGATCAGAGAGGTCAACCTGGATACGCCCTTCACCATTTTTACCGCGATGAAAATCTATATCACGCAACTCGTGCTGTTGTGCATCTTGCCTGGCTTCGGCAAAACGCGCAGTACTGCCCGCAGCCGCCTCGGCGGGTTTGTCATGCAAGGTAATTTGCAGGCTATTACCATCAACTTTGGTTTCGTAAGCCAGCATTTGATTCAGGTTAACCACCAGTCGTGTACGGCTGCCGGCCTGAACAATATTAGCGCTACGCAAATCCCCTTTGGCAAAATCCTGAACCGATTTCCCCATGCCATTTGCCGTGTTGGGAAAATCAAACGCGATGCGCGGCGGGGTATTGATGGCAAACCCGGCGGGCAAACCTGACAGTGGTTGCGCCAACTGAACCTTGATAATTGTGGTTCCGGTACCGGTGCTGACACTCAGGGCAGTAATACTGTTTTGCGTCTCCGCATGCACTTGCACAGCAAATCCAGCACATGCGGCAAACATCAGCAGGATGCGTGCCGAGTCTTGAATCGCTTTATAAAAAATATTATTCCTCTGCGGGTAAATTCGCACAAAGGCTTTTATAACAATGGCAATAAGCTGTTTCATTATTTGCTCCGATCATTCAATTAACTGCAGACTGCTCATACGCTCAGTCCAGTCACCCGCACTGTCCTGTATCATCTCTTTAACTTTCACTTCGGTATCAGTCACTTCTTGTATCAACCCAAAGTTGGTACCCATATGATTGCCCGCCTTAACCCGATACAGCTTGGAATCAGTGGCGCGTATCACCGCATACCCTATTTTATTACGGTAAAGGTAACCGACCATTTTGAGGCTTTCGAGCGGGAACTCTTCCAACGCCTCTTTGGGGCGATCGAAGTCAGGCTGATTTATTCCCGTGTTGCCGCCCGGACGCACTTCCTGTTTGCGGGGTTTGAAAGGATCGGGCAGATTTGTCTCATTGTTGTACGCAAAATATTCATAGGGTTTCACCTCGGGCGGAGGCTCAATTTTGCCACGCATGTCCGCGCCGGAATTTTTGACGAAATCGCGCAAATCCTGAAACTCTTCGCCGCCACATCCTGCCAACAACATTGCAGCAAACAACCAAGGAGTCAGCTTCATTTCGCGCCCCCCGGTTTGGCTGTCTTTCTCTGCGAGGCTACTTCCGCTTCGTCCAGATAACGGAAAGTCTTCGCGGTGGCATCCATCGATAAACCGCCCCCTATCGGAGTTATCGCGATGTCATTCAATGTGACTATGCGCGGCAACATCGCGATGTCGCTTGAAAATTTGCCGAGGTCATCGTAATTTCCCGTCACCTTGATCGTGATCGGCTGTTCTGCAAAAGCCCCATTCATTGTTTCTGGGCCGGGACGAAACAAATCGAATTGCAATCCACGCCCCAAACCAGCCTGATTAATATCGGTCAATAACGCATCCATCTCCGATTTGCTTGGTAGTTGTTTGAGAAGCGCGCCGAATGATTCCTGGGTTTCGGTCAGTTGTTTTTTGATCAAGTCCAGATTAATCGCCTGCTTTTTCTTAACGAGGAAAGTTTCTTTCAGCTGGCCTTCCTCTTCTTTGACTTTAGTCAAGGTGTCCCATTGATCCTGCCAAATAAGCACTGCACCGGCCACCACTACCGCTACAAACATCGCCACAAAAGCTACAATCTTGGCCGACCACGGCCATGCACCGGGCGTTTTCGGATTTAGATTCTTAAGGTCGGCTAAATTCTTCTTCAGGTTATCGAAGTTCATCATGACACCTTAATTTTTTGCGCCAGCGGGTTTGGCAGGAGGCGTGCTGGGTGCATCCTGCGACTTGGTCAAATTGAAGTTCAATGTAAATTCGCTGATCCTACCCGCGCCCGCACCGGTAGCATGAATTTCCACCAATGCAGGAGAATCCAGCCAAGGCGAATCTTCAACCGCCCGCATTAATGTGGAAATGCGCGCATTTGACTGCGCGTACCCCACCAGATTGATTCTGGTGCCCGTTTGCTTGAGCGATTTGAGATACACCCCATCAGGCAGGATGCGCAACATTTGATCCAGCAGATGCACCACATCGGAACGCGTGCTTTGCAAACCTTCCACTACATTCTTGCGCGCCAGCAATGCCTGGGTTTGCTCACGGAGTTTTTTGATTT
>JBDTPU010000060.1:0-1699 GCA_039932535.1 Gallionella sp.
CATCAGAAACGCGCTTTCACTTACATTGACGATGGCATAGATGCGCTGATCAAGATCATCGCGAATAAAAACGGCATCGCGACCGGCAAAATTTACAACATCGGCAACCCTACCAACAACTATGCGATTCGCGACCTTGCCGAGATGATGCTGAAACTGGCGAAGGAATATGCCGAGTACCGCGAGTCTGCTGCGAAGGTGAAGATCGTCGAAACAACATCTGCTGCTTATTACGGCAAAGGCTACCAAGACGTGCAGAACCGTGTGCCGAAAATCACCAATACCTGCGAAGAATTGAACTGGAAACCGACTACCAATATGGCCGATACCTTGCGCAATATTTTTGACGCGTATCGCGGTCAGGTTGCGGAAGCACGCGGTCTGGTAGATTAAATATCACCCTCTCCCCAATCTCTCCCATCAAGGGAGAGGGGTAAGTTTCCTCTCCCCTTGCGGGAGAGGGCTAGGGAGAGGGGGGAGAAAACATGACAAAACAACTCGCCCTCAAAATTGACGTGGACACCTATCGCGGCACACGCGAAGGTGTGCCGCGTCTGATAGAAATATTGCAGCGCTATAGCGCGCAAGCAACATTTTTTTTCTCGCTGGGCCCCGATCACACCGGGCGCGCCATCAAGCGCGTGTTCCGTCCCGGTTTTCTGGGAAAGGTGTCGCGCACCTCGGTAGTCGAGCATTACGGCATCAAGACTTTGTTGTACGGAACGCTGTTGCCCGCGCCGGATATTGGCAGGAAATGCGCGGACATTCTGCGCATGGTGCGCGTGGCCGGGTTTGAAACCGGCATCCATTGCTACGACCACATCCGCTGGCAGGACAATGTGGCGAACCAGAACGCCGAATGGACGCAGCGTGAGCTGCAACTTGCAGTAGATCGCTACACCGAAATTTTCGGCGAGGCACCGCATGCCCATGCCGCCGCGGGCTGGCAGATGAACCGCCATGCGCTGCGCCTGATGCAGCGTTTCGGATTCAAATACAGTTCGGATACGCGCGGCACGCATCCGTTCATCCCGACCTGGCAGGCGGAAATCATCGCCTGCCCGCAATTGCCCACTACGCTGCCGACGCTGGATGAACTGATGAACCGCGACGGCATCACGCTGAAAAATATTGCTGAACATATTTTAGAGCTAACCGCAAAGCCATCATCCACGGGTCACGTTTACACATTACATGCCGAGCTGGAAGGCGGCAAATGGCTGCCGATATTCGAACAGTTGCTGCAAGGCTGGCAGACCCAAGGCTATGAGTTAGTGTCACTGCAACAATATCTGGACGGGCTGGATGTGGCTATGCTGCCTCATTGTGAAATGGTCATGCGCGAGGTGGAAGGGCGGATCGGCACGCTGGCGGTTGCGGATGAAGTACCCGCGTGACGGTTTTCAAAATCTGACGCCCGTTCCACGATGCGCCGTTAAAACCACTAATGGTATGATTCGCGCCTTAATTGAAGTTGATCGGTTAACCAGATGAAAAGCAGTGAGATTCGCCAGAAATTTCTGGATTATTTTGCGTCCAAAGGCCACACCGTGGTCGCTTCCAGTTCGCTCGTTCCTCACGAAGACCCGACGTTGTTGTTCACCAACGCGGGGATGAATCAATTCAAGGATGTGTTCCTCGGCTTCGACAAGCGCCCTTACACCCGCGCCGCTTCGTCGCAAAAATGCGTGCGCGCCGG
>JBDTPU010000061.1:0-3796 GCA_039932535.1 Gallionella sp.
TGACCAATGGTTTGTTCGCGCGCCGTGGCGCCAATGTGTTGCTGCTCGGCACGGCACAAGGCGTGAAGACGATGACTGTTTAAGGGAGCACTGTCACGTTTTCTTCACATTAGACGCTTATCCTGTGCCGTTGCATTTTTATTAAGGAATTATTATGTCCAGTAGTGATCATATTTCCCGCCAGTATGATGCGGATCTCGAAGCCATTCGCGCTCACGTGTTGCAGATGGGCGGGCTGGTGGAAAGCCAGATCAAGAATGCCGTCGAGTCACTTGTCAGTGGTGATGTGGCGCTGATGACCCGCGTGATAGCAGACGACCATCGTGTCAACGCGATGGAAGTCAAGATAGACGAAGCCTGTGGCCAGGTGATTGCGCGTCGCCAGCCGGCAGCGGGTGATTTACGTCTGGTGATGGCGGTGATCAAAACGATTACCGATCTGGAACGCATCGGTGATGAGGCCGAGAAAATTGCGCGCATGGCCAAGCTGCTGTCGCAAAAGCAGGGGCTTGCGCTGCCGCGTTATCATGAAATAAAACATGCTGCGGAAATCGCGCTGGATATGTTGCGCAAATCGCTGGATGCCTTTGCGCGCCTCGATGTGGTGATGGCCGCGCAAGTGGTGCGGCAGGACGATCAGGTGGATGAAGAATTCCGCGCCATCATGCGTTATCTCATCACTTTCATGATGGAAGACCCGCGCACCATTTCCACTTCACTGGAAATTTTGTTTGTCGCAAAGGCAATCGAGCGCATCGGCGACCATGCCAAAAATATGTCCGAGTACGTCATTTACATGGTCAAGGGACGCGACGTGCGCCACATTACCGTGGACGAAATCGATCGCGAAATCCTGCTGTAGGTACTTCTGAACTTTTAGAAGTACCCAAAAGTGAAACAACAGCCCGTCCTCGCCGCAGTAGATCTCGGATCAAACAGTTTCCGGCTGCAAGTCGCGCGGGTGGAGGGCGAGCAACTCTATATGCTGGACGGAATGCGTGAACCGGTGCGGCTTGCCGCCGGACTCACTGCCGATAAATATCTTGATGACGAAGCGCAGCAACGCGCGCTGGCCGCGCTGGGACGCTTTGCCGAACGCTTGCATGACTTGCCGCGCGAGGCGGTGCGCGCGGTCGGCACCAACTCGCTGCGCGTGGCAAAAAATGCTGCCGACTTTATTCCGCAAGCCGAACGCGCGCTGGGTTTTCCGATAGAAGTCATTGCCGGACATGAGGAAGCGCGCCTGATTTATCTCGGCGTGGCACACGGCTTGCAGCCGTCGAAGGACAACCGGCTGGTGATGGACATTGGCGGCGGTTCCACCGAGTTCATCATCGGCAACGGTTTCACTCCGCTTAAACTGGAAAGCCTGTATATGGGTTGTGTCAATTTCAGCAACCGTTTTTTTCCGGACGGAAAAATCACCAAACAGAATCTCAAGCAAGCGGATTTCGCTGCGCGCAATGAATTACAAACCATCGTCGCCGATTACAAAGGACAATGGCAGCAAGCGCTCGGCTCATCCGGTACGGCAAAGGCCGTCGCGGAAATACTGGAACAGAACGGCTACAGTAAAGGCGGCATTACTCGCGCGGGACTCGACAAACTGCGTGCCCATTTGCTCGATTCAGGCGACATGCAAAAGCTCGATCTGCAAGGTTTACGCCAAGACCGCGTTTCCACGCTGGCGGGCGGCTTTGCGATCATGTACGCGGCTTTTTGTGAACTGGACATCACCTGCATGGACGCTGCTACCGGCGCGCTGCGCGAAGGTGTGCTGTATGACTTGTGGGGACGTTTTCACGACAACGATATGCGTGTTGTGACCGTGCAGCAATTCATGCAGCGCTATCACGTCGATACCCGGCAGGCCGAGCGGGTGGCAAAACTGGCGAACGTTTTCGCGCAGCAGATTTTCGACAATGACATTGACGAAGCCGCTTTGCATATACTCAACTGGGCGGCCAGCCTGCATGAGATTGGCATCAGCGTCGCACACGGCGGATATCACAAACACACCGCCTACATTACCGCCAATGCCGACATGCCGGGCTTCTCAAAAAAAGAACAGGCGCGCCTGAGCATGCTCACACTGGCGCAGCGCGGCAACCTGAACAAGTTGCAAGGACAACTGAAAAATGCCGAAGATTACATTCTGGCAATGAGTTTGCGTCTGGCGGTGTTGTTCTATCGCAATCGCAGCGACAGCAGCCTGCCCAATCTGCATGGAAGTTTCAGCGGCACAAAATTTCATCTTGCTATAGACCCCGACTGGCTGGCACAAAATCCCTTGACCGAAACTGCATTGCAGGACGAAGTCAAACAGTGGAAGACGTTAGGGATCAGTTTGCAGATCGTGGCGGGAACGAATTAGGAAGGCGCGAAATTTCAAATTTTTGAAAACCTTCAGGTATTTTGAATTTTAAAGTGAAAACAAAACGAATCAGTGCGATGACGCACATTATTTTCCGGGTTGCCGCCACCATGATTTATATTCACAGCGGCGCCGGAATCCAGTAAAGTGTTACCCCGTTCCTAACTGATAAGAGCAATAACATGAGTGAAAAAGGACAGCAATTGCAAGACCCGTTTCTGAACATGCTGCGCAAAGAACATGTGCAAGTGGCGATTTATCTGGTGAATGGCATCAAGCTGCAAGGCCAGGTCGAATCGTTCGATCAATATGTGATCCTGTTGAAAAACACAGTCACCCAGATGGTTTACAAACATGCTATTTCGACTATCGTTCCGGCACGCACCATCAGTCTTCCCCACGACGACGCAGAGTAATGCAGCAGCCCGCCGGTTCTGAGGCCGCAATATTGGTCAGTATTGATTTCGGCCATAGCGATCACAGTGAGAGTTTAGAGGAATTGCGTTTGCTGGCCGAAACTGCCGGTGTGCGGACTTTGGCTATTGTTGAAGCCAGGCGGCAACGTCCGGACGCTGCATTGTTTGCGGGCAGTGGCAAAATTCAGGAGATAGCTGAACTGGTAGAGCGGCTGGAAGTTCCGCTGGTCATTTTCAATCACGACCTTACGCCCGCGCAAATGCGGAATCTCACTGCCAAGCTGAATACGCGCGTGATTGACCGCACCATGCTGATCCTGGATATTTTTGCGCAGCGCGCGCAAAGCCATGAGGGCAAGGTACAGGTGGAGCTGGCGCAACTCAAGTATCTCGCTGCGCGACTGGTCGGGCAGGGCGCCGACATGGGGCAGCAAAAATTCGCGGTGGGCGCGCGCGGCCCGGGTGAAACCAAGCTGGAACTGGATCGGCGCAAAATGGATAAACGCGTTCATTTGTTGAAAGAGCGCCTGGAAAAACTCAAGCATCAACGGGTGATACAGCGTCGCGCGCGCAATCGTGCCGACGTGTTGTCGGTGTCCATCGTGGGTTATACCAATGCGGGCAAATCCACGCTGTTCAACAAGCTGACGCGCGCCAATGTGTATGTGGCCGACCAGTTGTTCGCCACGCTGGATACCACTTCGCGCCGCATGTTCACGGAGGAGGCGGGAGAGATCGTGGTGTCGGATACAGTCGGTTTTATCCGTCATCTGCCGCACGGGCTGGTCGCTGCGTTTCGCAGCACGCTGGAAGAAACCATACAGGCGGATTTGTTGCTGCATGTGGTGGATGTCAATAATGCCAATCGCGACGACCAGATTGCCGAGGTGAACAAGGTGTTGACGGAAATCGGCGCGGCGGAGATTCCGCAAGTGCTGGTGTTCAACAAGATTGATTTGCAGGCTGCGCCAAGACCGGACGAAGTCCGAGAGTCTGGCGGCGTCCC
>JBDTPU010000062.1:0-5033 GCA_039932535.1 Gallionella sp.
GTGCCGCCTGCGGGTTGGTAGAAGCCTTGCAGCAGCTTGGTCAGCGTGCTCTTGCCGGAGCCTGACGGCCCCATGATGGCGATGACTTTGCCGGGGGCGACCTTGAGGTTGAAGCCTTCGTAGAGGAAGGGCAAATTGTCTGCATAGCGGAAGCTCAAGCTTTCGATGTCGATCTGCCCGCGACCCTCGCGCAATCTTGTGGGGAGGATGGAATACGGTTCGGCGGGGGCATTCATGATATCGCCCATGCGTTGCACGGAGAGATTGGCCTGCTGAAATTGTTGCCACAACCCGACCAGCCGCAGCATGGGTTGGGAGAGTCGGCCTGCGAACATCTGGAAGGCGACCAGCATGCCGATGGTGAAGCCCTGCCCTGTCGTAGGATCAGAGTTCATCACGGTGTAGGCACCGATAATGAGGATGCTGAGCGTCATCATTTGCTCCAGTGCATTGGACAAGGCGTTGTAGGTGTTGCCGATCTGGCGCACTGAAAATCCCGAGCGCAAATATTCGGCGAGGTAGTCGCTGTAGCGGGCATTGAGCTGGGGTTCCATTTGCAGGCTCTTGACGGTTTCCATGCCTGCGACATATTCGGTGGTGAAGGCCTGGTTGCGCGCACCGAGCAGGAATTGTTCGTTGAGACGGCTGCGGAACATCGGCGCGACGATGAGGCTGAGGATGACGATGACGCTCAATATCGCCAACGCGACGCAAGTCAGGAACACGCTGTAGTAAAACATGATGCCGAGGAAAATCAGCAGGAACGGAAAGTCGAGTAACAGCGTGACGGCGGCGCTGGCGATGAATTCGCGTATCGTCTCGACGCCATGTAAACGCGCAGCGATCACACCGGTGGGTCTATGCTCGAAGTAGCGCGGCGGCAGTTTGAACAGATGATCGAACACCGCCGCGCCCAGCACGGCGTCCACGCGGTTGCCGGTGTGCAGGATCAGGTATTGACGCACCCAGGAAAGCAGCGCGGAAAAGATCATGAATACGGCGAGGCCGATACCGATCACGATCAGCGTGCTTTGGGTGTGGTGGACGACGACTTTATCAATGATGACCTGAGTGAACAGCGGCGTGCCCAGCGCGAGCAGCTGGATGATGAGCGAAGCGATCAGCACGTCGCGCCAGATACGCTTGTGCTTCATCAGTTCCGGGATGAACCAGCGGAAGCCGAATTCGGTCTGGTTTTTAAGCGCGCCGTCCGGGTCTTTGATGCCTTTGGTTTCGAGCGCCAATTGGAATGCTGTGTCGGCGTAGCGCGCGGCGAACTCGGCTTGCGTCATGGTCCTGGGCTGGTTGGTGCCAACCTCGAACAGGATTACATTACCCTGCTCGATTTTTACGACAATAGCGGGATGGTGTTGGAGCGGCACTGACGCGGCGGCTTGTGTTCCCTCACCATCTGCTAAGTCTTCGGGTTGGTTGATATTTGGTGATTCAATTGATACGGCCTCGTGCAAAACAACCAGGCAAGGCAGATTGAACTTGCTGAGTTCTTTGCTATCGCAATTGCGGCGCTTGATTTTAAAACCTAATGCACGCGCAGCATGAACGAAAGAATCCGAATTATAAGGTGGGGGAAATTGTTTGATTAAGATGCCAGCATCAAAAGGCTTGCGGTTCAGCGCGCAGAAACTGCCCATCGCCCAGACGACATCTTCAGCGCTAAAGGTATGGATGGGCGCGTGCGCTTCGGGTTTGCGCGACAGGCTTCTGGACACCAGTTTCAATAGCCTGCGCGGCATCAGACGAATGCGCCGCAGGCACGGACGAATGAATGTTTATCGGGTGAATTTTTATTGAGAGGCTGTGCTGTAGCAAGCGTGACCACAGCGAATCTGCAAGCCACGCTGGCAATAAAATCTATATGGAATTGGCATGCGGCCTCGTATGGACAAAAGCGGTTTTTCCGGTTCTTGAAAACGTAAAACATGTGCAGCCCCCTTTACATGCATGGCTATCTTAGAGCCTTTTTACAGTTAGTATTTGGTTGCAGATTAACCAGTGAGCCGGTAAAGGTCAAATATCTATTTCTTTCAAACGGGCAGCCTGTTTCGCCACTTCAGATAACAACCGATCAGGCGCAAGGCGGCGGCCTTGCAGCAGGCCCGTGCCGATAAATCCCTGCGGGCCACGCAATCTGATCTTGCCATCCGGCAGGCCGGTGTCCACTGCCAGCCGTTGCCCTTGTGCCAAACGATGAACTTGTTCCTCATCCAGTTGCAGCATGGGCATGTCCGGCATCAGGCTTTCCAGCGGCAGCACGCAGGCGGCGCGTTCCTCGTCATTCATCGCTGTGAGTTGCTGCAAATTGTAACTATGACCCAAATCGAAATGCGCGATTGCAGTACGGCGCAAACCGATCAGGTGCGCGCCGCAGCCGAGCGCCGCGCCGATATCTTCGGCGAGGGTGCGGATATAAGTGCCCTTGCTGCAACGCACGGTAATATCCATCTCACAAAATCCCCTCCCCAACCCTCCCCCGGAGGGAGAGGGAGCGATTGCCCTTCCACCCTCCGGCGGGAAGTTGGTTGGGGAAAATTGTTCGCCGGAAAAAGAATTCAGCAGCAGCTCGTGTATCACCACATTGCGCAGTTCGCGCTCTATGGTTTCGCCTTTGCGGATGTATTCGTAGAGCGGCTTGCCCAAGTGTTTGAGCGCGCTGTGCATGGGCGGGAGTTGCTGGATTTCGCCGCGAAATTTTGCCAGCACAGGATCCACGTCAGACTGCTGAACTTCGACCGGATATTCCGCAGTGATGTCGCCTTCGGCATCGCCGGTGGTAGTGGTTTGTCCCAGGCGCAGCAAAGCGCGATAAGTTTTATCGGCATTCAGCAAAGCGTTGGAAAATTTGGTTGCCTCGCCGAAACAAATCGGCAGTAGACCGGTGGCGAGAGGATCGAGTGTACCGGTATGCCCGGCTTTTTCGGCTTGAAGTAATCGGCGGACCTTTTGCAGCGCGGTGTTGGAGCTTAATTCCAGAGGCTTATCGAACAGCAGTACACCGTCCAGCGGGCGGCGTGTCAGACGAGCCATGACTAATTTACGGGCCGTTAAACCCCTCCCGACCTCCCCTTGTCAGGGGAGGCAACCCCCTCCTTCTCCGCTCCTCCCCTGACAAGGGGAGGCTGGGAGGGGTTGGGGAGGTCGGGAGGGGTTAAGCTTTTATCGCTGGCAATCGCCTGATCGATGAGTTGCGATAAGTGGCTGCCGCGTTCGACGGAAGCATCGTAGACGAAATGTAATTGCGGCATGACGCGCAACTTGATGCTGTGCGCCAACTGGCTGCGAAGAAAACCGCTCGCATGATCCAATCCTTGCTGGGCTTCTTCATGCTTGCCATCCAGGCGGGTAAAAAATATTTTGGCATGCGAATAGTCGCCCGCCACTTCCACGCCTGTGATGGTCACCAGACGCACGCGCGGATCGTTGATTTGCAGGCGCACCAGCTCGGCTATCTCACGCTGGATTTGCTGGGCGATGCGATCGGTTCTGGAAAAATTCGCCATTGCTATTAGTTGCACCCCAATTACAGCGCGCGCGCAACCTCAACAATTTCGTAGGCTTCGAGCTTGTCACCCACAATCAGATCATTGAAATTTTTCACTGACAATCCGCATTCAAAATTGGATTTAACTTCTTTCACATCATCCTTGAAGCGCTTCAGCGAATCCAGTTCACCATCGTGGATGACTACATTGTCGCGCAGCACGCGTACTTTCGCGCCACGCTTGACCATACCTTCGAGCACCATACAACCGGCGATGGTGCCCACCTTGGAAACGGTGAACACCTGGCGCACTTCGACCATGCCCATAATGCTCTCGCGTTTTTCGGGAGCCAGCATGCCGGACAGCGCAGCTTTGATCTCATCCACCATCGCGTAGATGATGTTGTAGTAGCGGATGTCCACGCCGGAAGATTCTGCCAGTTTGCGCGCAGTTGCATCGGCACGTGTGTTGAAGCCGATTACAATGGCCTTGGAAGCCAGCGCAAGGTTGATGTCCGACTCGGAAATCGCGCCCACGCCGCTGTGAATCAAATTAACTTTGACTTCGTTGGTGGACAGTTTTTGCAGCGACTGCGCAATCGCTTCGCTTGAACCTTGCACGTCGGATTTCACGATCAGCGACAAGATGCCCACTTCGCCTTCGGCCATTTGTTCGAACATGTTTTCCAGCTTGGCCGCCTGCTGCTTGGCGAGTTTCACGCCGCGATACTTGCCTTGACGGAACAGCGCAATTTCACGCGAGCGTTTTTCATCCGCCATCACCAGCAATTCCTCACCGGCGGCGGGCACTTCGGACAAGCCTTGAATCTCGACCGGAATAGACGGCCCCGCCTCGTTAACGATCTTGCCATTTTCATCCAGCATCGCACGCACCCGTCCGAACACCGAGCCGACCAGCACCGCATCGCCGCGCTTCATTGTGCCGGACTGGATCAGTACCGTAGCGACCGGGCCTTTACCTTTATCCAGACGCGCTTCGATCACCAAGCCCTTGGCATGCGTGGTGCGCGGTGCTTTCAACTCCAGCACTTCAGCCTGCAATAAAACGCCTTCCAGCAATTGATCTATGCCCTGCCCGGACTTGGAGGAAACCTCGACAAACATTGCATCGCCACCCCAATCTTCCGGCGTCACCCCTTCGGCAACCAGTTCCTGTTTGACTTTCTCGACATTGGCATCTGGTTTGTCAACCTTGGTCACCGCCACCACCAGCGGCACATTAGCTGCCCGTGCATGTGCAATGGCTTCCCTGGTTTGCGGCATCACACCGTCATCGGCGGCCACTACCAGAATCACGATGTCGGTCGCTTTGGCGCCGCGTGCACGCATCGCGGTAAACGCCTCGTGACCCGGTGTATCCAGGAAAGTAATCATGCCGCGCGGTGTATCGACGTGATACGCGCCGATGTGTTGGGTAATGCCGCCCGCTTCACCTGAAGCAACACGGGTGCGGCGTATGTAATCGAGCAACGAAGTCTTGCCGTGATCAACGTGACCCATCACCGTGACGACC
>JBDTPU010000063.1:0-2514 GCA_039932535.1 Gallionella sp.
AGCCGCTCGGCGATTTCATGGCGCGCGTGCCGGGCAGCATCAAGATGGAAAGCTATCCCTCGACAGTTTCCTACGTTGCCAAGCTGATCATCCACCGCTACTCGATGCTCGGTATTCTCGACGAACACGGCTATCCGGTGCGGCCTATGGGCGTGATGGAAATTCCCGAAGCGCAACTCAGATCCGCAGGCCTCCGGATAATCGCAGGCAAGGCCTGCAAGGAATGCGGCAACACCACACTGATTAAAAAAGATGGCTGCGAGTTTTGCACCGGTTGCGGCGCAATCGGCGCGTGCGGTTAGTTCCGCGCGCCAGTATTTTCAAAACTTCTCAGTATTAAGCCCCAACGCACATAATGACCAAGTGCAATATTCTCTTGCAACACCCCCTAGTCCAAACAAATTAAACAACATCCACAACTCTTAGTTTCATCAATTTTTGTCCGATTTTGTCCATTCAATATAAAGCCTATTGCATTCTCGGCACTATCCGATTTTAACGATGCCCGAGAAGATTTCGCGAAAATTTTTGACGTGATCTTGCTGGCCTGAATTGAAAAAACCGAATGGATGCTTAATAAGAAATATTCTCATTCTGTGGAATCTTTCCGGATAGCTTTGGAAATATCCATGTTTAAGTCAAGACCCCTGCCCCCAGATGCATGCTCAGACATCACGTGCTGTTCCCTATTTAACCTGATAAATATTCTGTATTTTCATTTTTCATGCGTTCCATGTTTTTGGTTTTTGTGACTTAAAGGAGTGAAATCCACATGCAGGCACTGTTCTTGCGTGCAGGGTAAAAGGGTGAGTTTTTGTTTTACAAAATATGCCCTCGCTCAACCGATTGCTGATTGGGTGATGGCCAGATACTAAACTGAACTACTAAAAACAGGGGAGTTTTTAACATGAGCCTTATCATTGACATAGACACACTGAATGGCACCGGCGCCGGCACTATCACCGACGATCTTGGCAATATCGCGACTATAGATGCCAATGGCGACGTTACACTAATAGCAGCAGATGGCAGCGTCATAGTCAACGGGGGCAATGGCGCTGACACGCTCACCGCAACAAGCAGCGGTACCACCTTCATTGCCAGCGGCAACGGCGGCGACACCCTCACCGGCGGCTCCGGCACCAATATTTTTATTGCCGGTAACGGCAGCGATTTGCTGATCGGCGGTTCCGGCGTCAACTTTTTCTCAGGTCAGAACGGCACTGATACGCTGCTGGGCAGTTCAGGTACTAATCTGTTTTTCGGCGGAAATGGCAGCGATACCCTGACTGGCGGATCGGGGCTCAACTATCTTTATGGCGCCTCGGGCGATGACATTATTACTGGCGGATCTGGGGACAACCTGATTTTTGGTGGCAGCGGCAATGACCTCATCACCGGCGGCGCAGGCAATAACCTGATCTTCGCCGGCAGCGGCAACGATGTGATTTATGGCGGCAGCGGCAATAATGTCCTGTTCGGCGGCTCTGGGGACGACACAATTTACGGGGCTGGTGGCGTGGATGTGCTGGTAGGTGATGCGGGCAACGACTTCCTCGATGGTCGCGGTGGCGATGACGTCATGCACGGGGGGATGGGAAACGACACCTATGTGGTGGACAGTGTCGGCGACCAAGTGCTGGAAGATGCGGGCGAAGGAATCGATACAGTACGCGCTTCGGTAAGCTATACGATCTCGGATTTCGTAGAGAATCTTGAGCTGACCGGGAGCGCGAATATCAATGCGACCGGCGGTATATATGGGAATGTACTGACCGGTAACAGCGGCAACAACGTGCTCGATGGTGGCGCAGGCAGCGACACTCTGAATGGCGGGGCCGGCAACGATACCCTCATTGGCGGATCAGGCAACGACACTTACTTATTCGGCATGGGCTCTGGGCAGGATACCCTGACCGATTTTGATACGACGCTGGGTAGTAATTTCGATACGGTAGTGCTCGGCAGCGGCATTACTGCAGCGGATATTTCTGTCACTAAGGATGCTAACAACCTTTATATTTCCATCAACGGCACTAACGATCAGTTGACGATTAACTGGAATTCCGCCAATGGTTATGGCATCGATTTGGTGCAGTTTGCCGATGGCACAATATGGGATTCGGCAACCTTGCTGAGCCATGTAGATGGCGGCACACCTATAAACCATGCGCCCACCGGATCGGCCACTGCCACGCTGGCAGCAGGCACTGAAGACACCGCTTACACCGTCAGCGCAGCCGCACTGCTGGCCGGCTTCAGCGATGTGGATGGCGATACGCTCAGCGTGTCTGCTCTGTCCAGCAGCAACGGCAGCATCGTGGACAACGGCAATGGCACCTTCACCATCACCCCGAGTGCGAATTTCAATGGCGCGGTGAGTCTCAGCTACAACGTGGTCGACGGCAACGGCGGCAGCATCGCCGCGAGCCAGAGCTACAGCCTGGCGGCGGTCAATGATGCGCCCACCGGATCGGCCACTGCCACGCTGGCAGCAGGCACTGAAGACACCGC
>JBDTPU010000064.1:0-5058 GCA_039932535.1 Gallionella sp.
CACATCATTGAAAAGGCCGTTCGCAACAAATCGCGAACGGCCTTTTTCTTGCGCACGTTTTACTTCAACTAAGCAATCGGGTCATTACTGCGGAGCGCCATTCAGTATCCAGAGCACGATCTTGTTGTATTGTGCCTTGTAGTAGGCGCCTAGCGTCGCATAAGGCTGGCAGGCAGGGTATCCCGGTGAAGCCACGCAAGGGGTAGTACTTGTCGTATCAAATATCAAGCCGCCACCGTGATGGTACCCGCTCGGCTTGCGCAGCAACGGACTGGCTGCAACGTCGGTGAAGTTGATGCGCCCGCGCAGTTCGGTCCAAAACCATTGATCGTCGGTTGGATTGGCGACAGGGGTAGCGCCATCAGTGCCGACAGTCCCGTCCATATTTCGATCGACGGCGTTGATGTAAAAAATCGGCGGACCTCCACCGGGAGCGTGACAACCGGTGCAGTATTGAAAAGCGGGAAAGTTGCCACTGCCGCCCGGTATTGGAACGGTATCCTGCAGGATAGATTTGATATCTGAGAAGTGAATATTCGCCGCCGCGATCGGCAATGCGTATGTGCCAGAAGTGGTCGAATCGATCGTGATATTGACCGTCACCGGCGCACTCTGTGTCGTGCCGTTGCCGACCACCAGTTGTACTCCATAAGTGGTGCCAACCGCACCAGTAAGTGTCATCTGCACAGAATTTGGACTGCTCAGCGAGCCGCCCGATCCGGACACGATGGACCAGCTATAGGTCGTCGCGTACAGGCTGTTCGCGGCCGACAGCGTCGCGGGGGAAGCGGTGGTGCGATCCGGTCCCGGATCGGCGACCGGGCGTCCCGGCTTCAGCACCGCACCGCTCGAATCGCGCACCGCTTGTGTCTGTGCGGATTGGAGAAAGGTCGCCAGTGTATCGGGATCGTTGCTTCCCCAGAAGCGCTCGTAGACAATCTTCGCCAACGGCATGTTGCCGCGGTCGATCACATGCGCCTTGATGCGGCTGGCATAACCGTAGAAATAGGCATTGTAGGGGTTAACCGAATTGGAATCGCATGTACCTGGGGTACTCTGAGTACAGTAGTTGTCGAAATTGAGGTCGTCAATATACTCTGTACCGCGCTGGATATGACAGGTGCGGCAGTATGGCGCGACCACAGTCTGGTACAGGTTTTGCGCAGCCGTTCCGGCAGTCGCAGTCTGCCAGCCAGTCGGCAGATAGCTGTCGGAAAACGTCGCGCTGGGCAGGCCGTCTCCGCCGTAGGCCGCCTTGATGATCGCCGCGGCGCTGCCTCCCCATTCTATCCCTGACGCCTGGCGTCTGCACACATCTTCAGTGAACCCGGTAGGATAAGTTGCATAGGCAGAGACCGGATAGCTGCACAGCACCAGCAGGTTGATGGTCTTCAGTTGGGCTTCCTGGTCGGCGCGGGTATAGCCCGGCGTGGTCGAATAACCGAAACTGTCGGCGATCAGAGGCTGCATGTGCGCCTGGACGTCGCCGCGCTTCTGCGAGGCCGAGTTGCCCACCCAGGGGAATAGCGCTTTGCCGGTGGGTAGTGATCCGATCGCAGGCGTGAGCGGATCGCCGCGCCCGCCGTGGCAGCTGATGCAGATGCCGGGCATCGCCTTGTCGCCGCGGCCATCCAGATTGGCCGCCAGCAGGCGCTGGCCGGTGGTCGGATCGAAAGTGTAGAACTTAGCAAACTTGGTAGTGTTACAAGTTGTCGGGTCTGATCCGGTAATACAGGCAGCACTGCTGAACTCGATGCCGTTGGTACCGACATGCCAGCGCTGGTCCTGGACCACTGCCGCATCGAGGTTGAGGCTTGAATAGGTGTAATTGGCGGCGGGTGATACCAGATAATTTTCCACCATCACCGCAATCGTTCCAGCAAGCGGGCCGCTAATATTCTGCCGCGCGGTGATGCGCCGTCCATAGCCAAGGTCTTTGACATCGCCGACCACGACGGTGGTCTCGGTCCCGGTGGTCAGGTCGCCGAAACCGTTCGCGGTCTTCCACTTGGTGAGCGTGTCCTTGTCATTGTTCGGATCGATCGCTTCGTAATAGGCCGTTGCATAGGCAGTGGTGTTGGTCTGCAACGAGCCGTCGGCTTGCTTCTGCGGATTCGGGAATAACAGGAAACTGTCCGGGCCGCTGGTCGGCGACATCGTTAACGCGTCCCAAGGAAATACGTCGGTATTATTGCCGCCGCACGATCCCAACAACACCGTTAACAGCAGCAAACCCGCAGATACAGAAGTACGTCCATGGCGCATGATCCGACCCTCTAGAAATTCACCAGATAAACGATGGAAAACTGGTTGGCAACATAGCTGGCTGCCGACGTTGCATAATTCGGCGACCGCGCGGACGTCGACTTGATCCGGCGCCAGGATAAATCCAGCGAGCGGCGCGAACTGAAGCCGATGTTATAGCCCAAGGTGGTGAGCACGGTGGTGCCATCGAAGCGGTAACTGTAAAACTGTCCGCCGGGGTAAGCATCATCCTGGACGAAGACCTTGGCGATGTCGATGAACTCAAGTGAAGGATGTCCGGTGGATACGACGTCGCCGCGGCGATATTCCCCAGTCAGATAGAGCGTGCCGGATCGCGTTGCCGTGTAATCAAGATTCAGGCGCGCAGCATTGTCTTTAGTATCGAACACCGCGCTGTTGGCTTGGCGCTGGTTATGAGTCAGGGCGCCAAAAATCTGGATGCGATCCGTCACCGGTTGTTTCATCGAAACGCCCACTGAAAAACGCGAACTATCGCGCAGCCTCGATTGATACTGCTCCGCAAATCCTCGCGCAAAAACAGCAAAGGTCGGCGCGGTGAACTCCGCATAACTGCGATATTGCAGTTCTCCACTCACACTGCCGAAAATATGGCTTAGTCCGCTGTAGTGAATGAATTTCTCACCCCCCACCGAACCGTTGAACAATATGCGCGCATGGTCGGCAAGCGGGTAGATGAGGGGCTTACTCAGATTCAGGCTATAGGAACGGTCGGCAAGTTTGTCAGCGGATTCTTTTGCGCGTGTCACATTATCATCGAACATGAAACCGACATCAGCTCTGATATCGAGACCTTTCGAAAATTCCAGCGGGGCAGCGTGCGCCAAAGTACACGATCCTGTTATCAGCAGCGCAAAGCAACCGGTCATAGCCGTCATGACACATGACCCAAGCGCGCCTTTTCCAACTGCCCGGATCAAAATTGCGTTCGAAGATTTGAAGAAAAATACCAAGATGCCCCCCTGGACTGATCCTGTATTTAGCGCGGCTGCCAGCCGGCTCAATATTCATGTGTGACTACAATGCTGTTCAGTATATCTGTATATCTGAAAAAATGCAGGAGGTTGCGGGTTCCCCTACCGCTATATTCCATCGAACTGTGAAACTGTTGCTACTACAAATTTTTTTGTGTACTTTTAATCGGGCACACGATACCGAGGTGATTAAATCGATGTGATTAAAAATGCTCGGGAGGTTGTAAAACTAACAAAGCCGGGCGTCCATCCGTGTTGCTCGAATCCACCATGAAGGAAATAAAATCAGCCACTGTGTTGATCGATCAAAAAGGCACTGCTATCGAACTACCCAACGATGCGGTTATCGTTTGCGCTGGCGGAATATTACCTACGCCACTTCTTAAGGAAATCGGAATCCAGATCGACACCCGGCACGGTACTGAGTAATGTTTAAAGCATTCCCCCAGCCAACCATTTCCCAACTCTATTTTTCAATACCGGATCAATCCTACAGTACGCAGTCCACGAAATATCCTTTTCCGTCGTCTGCTTCTTCCGCAACCAGGCCGTGAATATCGGTCTCGAAGCCGGGGAATTTTTCGTTGAAATCGCGCGCGAATTTTAAGTAGTCCACGATGGTCTGGTTAAATCTTTCACCTGGAATCAGCAGCGGAATACCCGGCGGATAAGGAGTCAATAACACCGCTGTAATACGGCCTTCAAGATGGTCAATATCCACACGCTCGATCTCATCGTGCGCCATTTTGGCGAATGCATCGGACGGCTTCATCGCCGGCTGCATGTCCGATAAATACATCTCGGTGGTCATGCGCGCCACGTTGTGCGTCTTGTACGCATCGTGTATCTGCTGGCACAAATCACGCAAGCCGACGCGCTCATACTGCGAATACCTGGCGGCGAATTCAGGCAGAATGCGCCAGATCGGCTGGTTGCGATCATAATCATCCTTGAATTGTTGCAACGCGGTGAGCAGCGTGTTCCAGCGACCCTTGGTGATGCCTATGGTGAACATGATGAAGAACGAGTACAGCCCGCATTTCTCGACGATCACGCCATGCTCGGCCAGATATCGGGTGACCATCGAAGCCGGAATGCCGCTTTCGGAAAAATCTCCGTCCACATCCAGCCCCGGCGTGATGATGGTCGCCTTGATCGGATCCAACATATTGAAACCGGCAGCCAGCTGGCCGAAGCCATGCCACTTGTCATCGGTATGCAATACCCAGTCTTCCCGCGAACCGATGCCTTCCGCGGCAAGATTGTCCGGCCCCCACACCTTGAACCACCAGTCCTTGCCGAATTCGTCGTCCACCTTGCGCATCGCGCGGCGGAAATCCAGCGCCTCGGCAATGGATTCCTCCACCAGCGCAGTGCCGCCGGGCGGCTCCATCATTGCCGCCGCCACGTCGCAGGAAGCGATAATCGCGTACTGCGGACTGGTGGAAGTGTGCATCAGATAAGCTTCGTTAAAAATATGTTTGTTCAGCTTATTGCTCTCCGATTCGCGCACCAGAATCTGCGAAGCCTGCGACAACCCTGCCAATAATTTATGCGTGGACTGTGTGGCGAAAATCATCGACTCTTTGGCGCGCGGACGATATTTTCCGATCGCATGCATGTCTTTGTAAAACTCATGGAAAGCGGCGTGCGGCAACCATGCTTCATCGAAATGCAGCGTATCAATGCGCCCGTCCAGCATTTCCTTCAACATTTCCACGTTGTACACGATGCCGTCGTAAGTGCTCTGGGTAATGGTCAGGATGCGCGGCTTCTTGGTCTTGTCCTTGATGAACGGATT
>JBDTPU010000065.1:0-1913 GCA_039932535.1 Gallionella sp.
AACATCGATCCGTTCAGTTTGATGTTGGCACGCGAGGCAAATGTGGCGGTGCGTGATGCCGCGTTTGCCGGTGAGTTACGCGCGAGTTTGCTGGCCGCAATTGCAGAAGATGCACTACGTATCGGGGATGGGCATGACATCTCGCGCAACTGGATGGATAGGGTGGTTGCGCGCGTCAGTTACGGAATAGTGCGCGGCTTGATTGGGTTGCTGGGCTATGGCAGGTCGCTCTGATTTTTTACGTCATCCGTAGTTGCGAAGAGCCGGACTGAATTCGTCTTGCCTCCCAGAATTGGTTATGCCCCAGGAATTTTTATGTCAGGGAGCACGGTATAATCAGAATCTGAAATTAATGTCTGATGTTTCTTTGTTTTGATTATGCGTTCCTCCCCGATTCAACCATCAAAAAATACCAACCGCGCCGATTGGCAGACCCTGCGTTCCCTGATCCCGTACCTGATGGAATTCAAGTGGCGGGTGATCGTCGCGATGAGTCTGCTGGTGTTATCCAAATTTGCCAATGTGTCGGTTCCGTTAGTGCTCAAGGAAATCATTGATGCGATGGACAAGACCAAGTCGGTGCTGGTCGTGCCGGTTTTCCTGATCGTCGGTTACGGCTTGCTGCGTTTGATCAGCACGCTGTTCGGCGAATTGCGCGATGCGGTGTTTGCCAATGTGACGCAGCGTGCCATCCGGCGCGTGGCATTGAAAGTATTTGAGCATCTGCATAGCCTGAGTTTGCGTTTTCATCTGGACCGGCAGACCGGCGGAGTGTCGCGCGACATTGAGCGCGGTACACGCGGCATTGGTTTTTTACTGAATTTCACGCTGTTCAACATTCTGCCGACGCTGCTGGAAATCGGCCTAGTGGCGGCGGTTCTGCTCAAAAAATACAGCGCATGGTTCGCCATCATCACCTTCATCACGCTGGTGATCTACATCGCATTCACTTTGTTCATCACCGAATGGCGCATGGTAGTGCGGCGCACCATGAACGACCTGGATTCCAAGGCTAATACACGTGCCATAGACAGCCTGCTCAACTACGAAACGGTGAAATATTTCGGCAACGAACAATATGAAGCGCACCGCTACGATCACCACATGGAACACTGGGAAACCGCTGCGGTGCGCAATCAGACTTCGCTGGCGCTGCTCAATTCCGTGCAAAGCGTTATCATCGCCATCGGTATTACCGCGCTGATGCTGCTGGCCGCCGATCAGGTGGTCAAGGGCAAGATGACGGTGGGGGATCTGGTGCTGGTCAATGTATTCATGATCCAGCTTTACATGCCGCTGCATTTTCTCGGTTTCGTGTATCGCGAAATCCGCCACGCGCTGGCCGACATGGAAAAAATGTTCAGCCTGCTGCATGAGCATCGTGAAATTTCAGATGCGCCGAATGCGACAACCTTGCAAGTGGGCAGCGCAGCAGTTCAATTCGATCAGGTCAGTTTTGCTTATGCGCCCGACCGGCAGATTTTGTTTGATGTGAGTTTTGTCATTCCGGCCGGGCATACCGTGGCGGTGGTGGGGGCGAGCGGGGCAGGTAAGTCCACGCTATCGCGTTTGTTATTCCGCTTTTATGATGTGCAGCAAGGGGGCATTCTGATCAACGGTCAGGACCTACGCGAAGTGACGCAAAGCAGTTTGCGCGCGGCGATCGGCATCGTGCCGCAAGACACCGTGCTGTTCAACGATACGATTTATTACAACATCGCTTATGGCCATCCGGATGCGACGCGGGAGCAGGTGATGGCTGCCGCGCAGTCGGCGCATATACACGATTTCATCGAATCGTTGCCGCAGGGCTATGACAGTATGGTGGGCGAGCGCGGTTTGAAACTGTCCGGTGGCGAGAAGCAGCGCGTCGCGATTGCGCGCGCGATTCTGAAAAATCCGGCGATATTGAT
>JBDTPU010000066.1:0-2951 GCA_039932535.1 Gallionella sp.
TCACCGGGGTGAGCGGCGTATTCCGCTCCCCTTTGATGATGCCCAGCGCCCTGGCTTTCAGGGTATGTAAATCATGCGTGAGCCGGGTGAAAAATAACCCAATGATTGCGCCCAGCAATAACAGGCCGATCAATCCAAACAACAACGAAGCGAGTGCCGCCGAATCCCATAGCATGTGGAAATTTTCTGCGGCCGTTTTTTGTTCTCGCGTCGATTCATCAATGTGCTGGGTGATCTCGATTTTGACTTTGAGCAATTCAGAATTCATTGTCGCCAATCCTTCCGCGGAGGGATGTTCGGCAGCGTGCAAGGCTGCTTGCTCAACTCCGGCCAGATTCACCCCGGCGATCGGATAATGCATTGTCAGCTCGGCATTTTTTCTCTTGAGCAATTCGAAATTTTCCAGGAAGCGCTGGATCACCACCTTCTTCTCATCTGTCTTGGGGCTCATGAAAATCGCCATCACAATGTGGAAGGCGGTGGCATCTACTTGCCGCAAGCCATCTTCGACTTTGTAGAGATCCTGCAGATGCTCGAATTCGGCGACCAGCTCCGCCTTTTTGTCAAAGGTAAAAGTAGTGAGCAGTACCGCATAGATCACTACTGCGGCGAATGCCAGAAATCCTTTAATCCGGAGAGGGACTTCCGAGAGGATCGGCCCTGCTGACAATGGCGTAATAGTCTCTTCGTCAAAACGACTCTGGGCGCCGATTTCCGGCATGGCGAGGTTCATTGCAACTTCCTCAAAAAGAAGAGTGTATTCATGGTTTCAATTGTACGCCCCCAAGCAATTTCCGAATATCATTTTGCAGGCACCACAGGCAAGCAGGGCGATCGCCCCGCCAGATTGAGAACGTCAGGTTTGCTAGGGAACGATTTTGTCGATCACCAGTTGCACATTGTCAGCGCCGACTTTGACCGATGCAACTTCGCCCCTTAAGTCACCGCTCTGCGGCGTGGCATTGCCGGACTTGGAAATTTTCGCACCCACTACCACCTCTTTAAAATTGGACAGCTTCATGCTCGGCATCATCGCCATCGAATCGTTAAGCATGAATTTTTGCGGTAAGTCTTTGACTTGGGCACGAATCACGGCAATCGGCATGGGTGGCCCGGACACTGCCTTGGCAAACACAAACACGGTATCGCCGGGAGATACTTGGTTAGCCAGTGCCGGGCTCAGTGTTACCATCCCGCTGATTTGTGCACCGCTGACAGCTGACGGAGTCCCGCCTTGTGCCGACGATTTGCCCGCTTCGAGGTTGCCCTTTCCCCCTTTGCTCATTGCTTGGTCACGCGCATTGGCAATGTTGGCGTTAATTTGTTTTGCGCCAGGCGAATCTGGTGGTAACAGCGGTAGCAGCTTTTCCCAATAACTTACGGCGTGGGTGTAATCTCCGGCCTGGAATGAAGCCGTACCCATCAAATTCAGCCCCTTTATGTTGGTGGGATCTATAACCAGCGCTCTCTTGAGTAATTCCACTGGCGTGCCTTGTAAATTTTTGCCATTTACGGCCGCTAGTACATCAGCATAATCGATCAGCAAAATCGGGTCATTCGGAATAAAATTTGCCGCTTTTTCATAAGCGGGCAACGCGTCGTTATAACGCCCCAACACTGCATAGGATCTGGCCAGCATCGCCCAACCCTTGCCGTCATTGGGGTTCTGCTCGAGGCGTGCGGACAATGATTTAATCATTTCCACGTGTTCCGGCGACAAAGGGGCAGTTTGTACCCCGTTTTGCGTTACCTGCGGCGAGGTGGATTGGTTCGGCTTGGCCCAGCCGAAATACAGTGCAATTGCCAACAAGAAAAGAGCTGTGCCCGCGACGATTACCGGCCCCTGGCTCCCGGTAAGAATAGCCATTATACCTTTCGTGTCATGCAAGGTTTCCTGCTGCGTCTTGCGCAACCGCGGCAATACGACGAACAGCACTACGACGGCAATAACAACAATCAAGCCAGCGGCGATCAGCCAAGATGTATTCACTATGTTTTATCCTTCAGTTAATGTATTGCTGGCTGTTTGAGTCGCTACTAATTCAATCCCCAGCCAACAGAGCACTCATCCGCACTTTATAGAAGCCTCAGATTGCACCGTTAAAGCGTAACACGAAACCGCCGTGGGGTGAAAGTTTCGCGCCAAAACATATTTGAATTTTTGTTTTTCAGAATTTCAAACCGCAGCGCGTTTTCCTTGCCGCCATCCTGACCCAAGCATTAACCCGATCAACAGTAATACTGCCGCATTCCCCCAGCGCACATAGGGCGTGGAACCAGTATAACCTTGCGCCATGCCGCGCAGCACTCCTTCCACATGTTGCGGCAGTTGCTGTAATATTTTGCCCTTCACGCCGATGATGGAAGTGACGCCGGTATTGGTGGCGCGCAGCATCATGCGCCCGCTTTCCAGTGCGCGTAGTTGAGAGATCTGGTTGTGCTGCGCGGCCATAGCAGAATCACCGTACCATGCATCATTGGTAAAATTTACCAGCAGGGTGGCTTGTGGCAACGTGCGGATAATTTCTTCGCCGAATACATCTTCGTAGCAGATGTCCGCCGCCACACGCTGCCCAGCGACATCAAGCGGAGCCTGCTGTGCGTTGCCGCGTGCCAGGTCGCCCATCGGAATATTGAGCACACCGTTGATGAACCAGCCCAGTAACGGACGCAACGGAATGAATTCCCCGAACGGCACCAGATGCTGCTTGCGGTAATGTTGTTCAGCCGCCGCACCCAGCGTAAATACACTGTTGTAGTAGTTGCCCTGGTCACGCTCAAAGGAACCGAGCAGCACATCGCCGCCGGCTTGTCGCGCCTGATTACCCAGTTGTTCAAGCAGAGCGGGCGGCACCTCCTGCCGCAACATGGGTAGTGCAGTCTCTGGCAATACAGTGAGACGCGCCTCATTTTGCAAAGCCAGACGACGATAGGTTTCCAGCGTTCCGACC
>JBDTPU010000067.1:0-12868 GCA_039932535.1 Gallionella sp.
GTCGGCTCGGGAACTGGCAGCGGGATTTTGGGTTCGTTTCCGAAACACGTGCAAGGTCTGGAAATCAATCCCCACGCGGTTGAATACTGCAAGTCTGCCGGACTGGATGTTCAGTTGATCGGGGAAGACGGCCGCTTCCCGGTGGCGGATGGCGCATATGATGTCTGTGTTCTCGACAATGTACTTGAGCATATCGCAGATCCGCGCAAGACACTGGATGAGTGCTACCGGATCACGGGGGAAAATGGTGGACTGGTCATAGCGGTGCCCGGTATACGCGGCTATGAGTCGGATAATGACCATAAGATATTCTATGATGCCGAGGCATTGAGGCTGCTGGATGATCGATGGCAATTGCAAAGCCTGTTCTCGATCCCGTTTCTATTCAGAAGCGAGAAGCTGTCGAGAACCGTCAGGCAATATTGCCTGGTCGCGACCTACAGGAAAATTCAGGGAACCTCTGGTTAAGTCTGTTTGCACCCTTGATCTGGGCGTATGAGTATCCTTGCAATTAACGGAGTTACTTTCCATAATTGCATACATGATTAAGCGAATTATTCAATCTCGGCTCTCGGACTCTGTCGCTCATGCACCAGCAGTGGCGTTGCTTGGCCCGCGACAGGTGGGCAAGACTACCTTGGCGCTGGAGATTGGAAAGCGCCACAACGCGCTTTATCTTGACCTCGAGTCCGAGCAGGATCGCTCTAAACTTGCTCAACCTGAGCTTTATCTTTCGGTGTCGTGGCCGGATGGGAGTTTATGGGCCATCGAGATCAAGCGCAGCCTTGCTCCCAAGCTGGAGCGGAGGTTTCATGCCGCCTGCGCAGATCTGGTTCCTGCACGGAAATTTGTCGTGTATCCCGGAACGGAACGCTACCGCCTTGCAGCCGATATTGAGGCGATCCCTCTTGAGGATATGGCCTCAGAGTTGGTGATAGCCACAGGAGATAACCCATGGTGTCGTCGGCGCACCACGGCACCCGTGATGAATACGATGGCTCAGTCCCTTTGATGGAAAATCGCGAAGGTTTGGTGTAGCGCTTTGTCGACAACATTGCCCACATTTTCGGTCTCTATCGTCAGTCACTTGCAGGGCCAGTTGCTGAATGTTTTATTGTCCGATCTGGAGAAGCACTGCAAGGCCTATCCATTGGAAGTTCTGCTCACGCTGAACCTGCCCGAAGATCTTCCTTTCAATCCGGGTGGATTCCGCTTTCCGGTCATCGTGCATGAGAATCCCGCACCCAAGGGTTTTTCTGCCAATCATAATCAGGCGTTCACCAGATCGTCCGGGCAGTATTATTGCGTGATGAATCCGGACGTACGGCTGGACATGGATGTTTTTGCGTTGTTGCTTGCCTGCTTGCAAGACATGACGGTGGGCGTGGCTGCACCTGTGGTGGTTGGAGCGAGCGGGGCAATCGAAGATAGTGCGCGGCGTTTCCCGACCCCGTTCAAAATACTGTGCAAGGCGCTTGGGGGCTGCCGAGGTAGCGATTATGCGGTGAAAGATCAAGCGGTCTTTCCTGACTGGGTGGCCGGGATGTTCATGTTGTTCCGCCGCGAGGTTTTCGAAGAACTGGGCGGTTTCGATGAGCGTTATTTTCTTTATTACGAGGATGTCGATCTGTGCGCCAGGCTGAGGTTGCAGGGCTACGAAGTGGCGCTGTGTCCCGATGCCAGGGTAGTTCATCACGCGCACCGCAGCAGTCATCGCGATTTCAAGTATATGTCCTGGCATTTGACCAGCATGTTGCGCTTTTTTCTCACCCCGCCATTTTGGAAGGTTTGCTGGCGTCGGCTGACAAGGCGATCACCATGATGCAGATGGATGACCTTTTCCAATTATCGACGAACTGCCTGCGATGAGATTTTTAATCTCCGGCGCTAACGGATTCGTGGGCAAGCCGCTCTGTGCGGAATTGCTGCGGCAGGGCCATACCGTCCGTGCGGCGGTTCGATCATCGGCCCAATTGCCGGATGGCACCGAAGTCGTCACAGTGGGTGATATCGACAGCGACACCGATTGGGCCGATGCGCTGCGGGGCGTGGATACCGTGATTCATCTCGCCGCGCGGGTGCATGTGATGAAAGACAAGGCCGCCGATCCGCTGACAGAGTTTTTCAAAGTGAATCTGTACGGCACCTCGAATCTGGCGCAGCAGGCTGCAAGCGCGGGGGTGAAGCGGTTCGTCTACGTGAGTTCGATCAAGGTGAACGGCGAGCAGACCACTGAGGAGCGACCCTTTGTTGAGTCGGACGTGCCCGATCCGCAGGATCCGTACGCGATCTCGAAGTTGCAGGCCGAACAGGACTTGCAGCGCATTGCACAGGAAACCGGGCTTGAGGTCGTGATCGTGCGTCCGCCGCTGGTTTATGGCTCCGGTGTAAAGGGCAATTTCATCCGTCTGCTGACGGCGATAGACAAAGGAATTCCATTGCCGTTGGCGGGCGCACACAATCTGCGCAGCCTGGTGTATGTGGGCAATCTGGTGGATGCATTGATCGCCTGTGCGACACATCCCGCTGCCATCGGACAAACTTATCTGGTCAGTGATGGCGAGGATGTTTCGACCGCGATGCTGGTCGAGAAGATCGCCCATGCTTTTGGGCACAACAACCGCTCGTTCTATTTTCCGCCGGATATATTACGCGCTGTGTCCGCTGTATTGGGACGCGCGGAACAGGTGGACAGGTTGTTCGGTTCGTTGCGCGTGAGTGATGCAAAGATACGCAGCGAGCTGGGTTGGGTTCCGCCTTATACACTGGAGCAGGGTTTGCGCGCCACGGCGGATTGGTATCGCAACCACTTGGATTGACCAACCACTGGATACGCACATGGTAAAGCGGAAGGCATCCTTGCATATTGAAAGGTAGTCATTTAATATGCAAGGATGCTGAAACGACGCCTTTACCCGATTATCGAACTTGCACTGAAGCAGTTCCCTGCAGTAGCGCTGCTCGGGCCGCGCCAAGCGGGAAAAACTACGCTTGCGCGAAACATCACGGCTGGTCGCGCGGGCAGTTTGTACCTGGATCTTGAACGTCCATCCGATCTTGCCAAACTTGCTGATCCGGAGCTGTTCCTGTCGCGATATGCCGACCGTCTGGTTGTGCTGGATGAAATACAACGTCGCCCTGAGTTGTTTTCGATCTTGCGGGCACTGATTGATGATAATCGTCATCCCGGGAGATTTCTGTTGTTGGGTTCTGCCTCACCGCAGTTGCTGCGACAGGCCTCTGAATCTTTGGCGGGGCGGATTTCTTTTCATGAGTTGTCCCCTTTCGATGTAAGCGAGGTTCAACCGACATTTGCGGAATTGCCTTCATTCTGGTTGCGCGGTGGTTACCCGCTTAGTTGGTTGGCCAAGACAGATGAAGCCTCGGCAGTATGGCGTGAATCCTTTATTGCTACTCATCTGGAGAGGGATATTCCCGCATTTGGAATCCGGGTGCCAGGCACAACACTGCGACGGTTCTGGCAGATGCTGGCCCATTTGCACGGGCAGATGTGGAATGCTTCACGCCTCGCCTCGGGGTTTGGCGTATCAGCACCTACGGTACAACACTACCTGGATATTCTTGAAGCAACTTACATGGTCCGGCGATTGCCGCCATTACACGCTAATTTGAGCAAACGTTTGGTGAAGTCCCCAAAAATATATTTGCGCGATAGTGGTTTGTT
This sequence comes from Gallionella sp., assembly GCA_039932535.1. Lineage (GTDB taxonomy): Bacteria > Pseudomonadota > Gammaproteobacteria > Burkholderiales > Gallionellaceae > Gallionella. The sequence goes on from JBDTPU010000067.1 coordinate 3,686, forward strand.
GCATGCGCTACTTGGTTTGCGCAGCCTGGCGGATCTTGCAGGCCACCCCGTGGTGGGGGCGTCCTGGGAAGGATGGGTATTGGAGCAGATTGCGCAGTTGTTACCTTCGCCCTGGCAGCTTTCGTTCTATCGGACGGCAGCGGGAGCCGAAGTGGATATTGTCGCTGAGCGCGGCAATAAAAAAGTCGGGTTCGAGATCAAGTTTTCCAGTGCGCCAACTTTGACCAAGGGATTTTGGTCGGCACTGGATGATTTGGCGCTGGAAAGAGTTTATGTCATAGCTCCCGTAAAAACAGGCTATCCGCTCGGCCAAAATGTGGATGTGGTTCCTGCAATGGAATTGAACAAGTTGTGCGCAGCATTGGTGTCTATGACTGACTGAGTGCATCGAATATAATCGCCGCTCTTTTTAACTTCGCGAGCCTCGGTCGAGGCGGTAGAACGACATGATATTAGTCACCGGCGGTGCAGGTTTTATTGGTTCAAATTTCGTCCTCGACTGGCTCGATCAAAATGAAGAGTCGGTGGTTAATCTGGATAAGCTGACTTACGCGGGCAATCTGGAAAATCTGGCTGCGCTCAACAACGATCCGCGCCACCTCTTCGTGCGCGGCGACATCGGCGACGCGCAACTGGTGGGCAAGCTGCTTGCCGCGCATCACCCGCGCGCCGTGGTTAATTTTGCGGCGGAAAGCCATGTAGATCGCTCCATACACGGGCCGGAAGATTTCATCGCAACCAATATTGTTGGCACTTTTCATTTGCTTGAAGCAGTGCGCGCCTACTGGTCTGGTTTAGCGGATGCGGAAAAATCCGGCTTTCGGTTTTTGCATGTGTCCACCGACGAAGTATATGGTTCGCTGACAAAAAATGATCCGGCTTTCCGGGAAACAAATCGTTACGAACCGAACAGCCCTTACTCAGCAAGCAAGGCCGCCAGCGATCATCTGGTGCGGGCTTATCATCACACTTACGGCTTGCCGGTGCTGACCACCAACTGTTCCAACAACTATGGCCCGTACCACTTTCCCGAAAAGCTCATCCCGCTGATGATCGTCAATGCGCTGGCGGGCAAGCCCCTGCCGGTATATGGCGATGGTCAGCAAATCCGCGACTGGCTGTATGTCAAAGATCATTGCAGCGCGATACGCCGTGTGCTGGAAAAGGGCAGACTGGCCGAGGTCTATAACATCGGCGGCTGGAATGAAAAAGCCAATCTCGATATCGTATATACCGTTTGTGCGCTGCTCGACGAATTGCGTCCGCGCCCGGACGGAAAATCATATAGCGAACAAATCACTTTCGTCACCGACCGCCCCGGCCACGACCGCCGCTATGCGATCGATGCGCGCAAGATCGAGCGCGAGCTGGGCTGGAAGCCTGTGGAAACTTTTGCCACCGGCATACGCAAAACCGTGCGGTGGTATCTGGATAATCAGGAGTGGGTGAACAGCGTGCAGTCCGGCGCTTACCGGCAGTGGCTCGAGAAGAACTACGCGGAGCGGGCTTTATGAACTCACAAAATCCATGGGCTGTAAGTGCCGGCTTGTCGGTTCCTATACCGAATTTTGAACTCGTTCCAACTCGCGATAAAAACAGGAATAATTTTTGGTAGGGTGCGCTCGCGCACCGCCAATACTGGTGCGCAAGCGCAGCCTACATTAGCGCAATTATTTTATCTACTAGTATCAAATGGCATAAGGAATAATCCGGGATGAAGATTCTGCTGCTCGGCAAAAATGGTCAGGTGGGTTGGGAGTTGCAGCGCAGTCTTGCGCCGCTGGGAGAGCTGATCGCGCTGGATGCTCATAGCACGGAATGGTGTGGCGATTTCACCGATCTGGAGGGACTCGCCCTGACGGTTCGTTCCATCGCGCCGGATGTAATAGTGAATGCCGCCGCACACACGGCGGTGGACAAGGCCGAGAGTGAGCCGGAACGGGTGCGCACCATCAATGCGTTTGCGCCCGGTATGCTGGCGCAAGAAGCCAAGCGCACCAACGCATGGTTGATTCATTATTCCACTGATTATGTATTTGACGGAAGCGGTGATAAACCCCGGCTGGAAACCGACCCGGTCGCGCCGCTGAGTGTGTATGGCGCGACCAAGCTGGAAGGCGAGCAGCTCATCGCAAAATCCGGTTGCCGCCATCTTATTTTTCGCACCAGCTGGGTGTATGGCGCGCGCGGCGGAAACTTTGCCAAGACCATGTTGAAATTAGCTCGCGAGCGCGATAGCCTGAGTGTCATCAACGATCAGGTCGGCGCGCCCACCGGCGCGGATTTGCTCGCCGACCTTACCGCCCATGCGCTGCGCATTGCGCGGCAGCGACCGGAATTATCCGGTCTGTATCACGCGGTTGCCGGAGGGGAAATTTCCTGGCACGGCTATGCGCGCTTCGTTCTCGATTTTGCCCGGCGTGCGGGCGTGCCGCTCAAAGTCGCGCCGGAAGCCATTCTCCCCGTACCCACCAGCGCATTCCCCACACCCGCCAGACGCCCGCTCAATTCGCGGATGGATACGACGAAACTGCAATCCACTTTTGATTTGAAACTGCCGGTGTGGCAAACCGGAGTGCTACGCATGCTGAGCGAAGTGCTGGATAAACCCGCAACTTAAAGTACTTGAACTCCCGGCCTTCGACCACACGAAACGCTCATATCGTTTCGCTTTAACTGCGTATGATTTTGCCATCCTCCCATCTGCTGATGGTCGAAGGTTTTTTGCGCTTGCCCACCTGCCCCGGCAATACCCACACCTTTCGCCCGAACAATCGCCGGCATTGCGCATAAGTTTTGGCGGGACGCTGGCCGCTGCGATTGGCGCTGGTCGAAACCAGCGCGCTGTTCACACCGCGGCAAAGTTGCGCGGCTTGCGGATGCGCAGTCAGTCGCACCGCCAACGTGTCATGGTTGCCGCGCAACCAGCGCGGCGCAGAATGTAAAACCGGCATCAGATAAGTGATCGCCTGTGTGCCGCCCATTTTGAGTTGCTGCTGCTGGACGGGCGTAAGCCGTTGCAGATAACGCGCTACCTGTTTGAAATTCGCTGCGATGAGTATCAGTCCTTTGTGTTGCGGGCGCTGCTTGAGTCTGAGCAGCCGCTGCACCGCGCTGCGATTGTCAGGATCGCAACCCAGGCCGTAGCAGGATTCGGTAGGATAAGCGATCAGCCCGCCGCGTCTGAGGTGTGCGGCAATGCGGCGATACGATGCGTTGTGTCGGAACAATTATTTCCGGTGTGCCGCAATCGCACGGTAACCAATGTCGCGGCGCATCTGGCAACCGTCGAAGTGTATGCCGTCGGCGATTTCATAGGCGCGCTTCTGCGCCACCTTAACCATCGTGCCCAGCGCAGTCACGCATAGCACGCGTCCGCCGTTGGTGACCACTTGCCCGTTCTGCATCACCGTTCCGGCATGGAATACATGCGCGTCTTCCAGTTCTTTCGTCTGTTGGTTATCGGGCAACCCGACAATGACATCACCCTTGCGCGGCGTATCGGGATAATTGGCAGCAGCCATCACCACGCCGAGCGCGGTGCGCCTGTCCCATTCCATCTCAACCTGGTTCAGCGTGCCGTTGATAGCATGCTCGACAATGACCGAAAAATCGCTCTTCAAACGCAGCATGATCGGCTGGGTTTCCGGGTCGCCCATGCGGCAGTTGAATTCCAAAACTTTTGCATTGCCCTGCGCATCTATCATCAGTCCGGCATACAGGAATCCGGTGTAAGGAATACCTTCCGCCTCCATGCCGCGCACCACCGGCTGAATTATTTCGCGCAGCACGCGCGCATGCAGTTGCGGCGTAATAACGGGTGCTGGCGAATACGCACCCATGCCGCCGGTGTTGGGACCTTGGTCGCCATCCAGCAGGCGTTTGTGATCCTGGCTGGTGGCCAGCGCCAGCACGTTCTTGCCATCCACCATCACAATGAAGCTGGCCTCTTCGCCCTCAAGATATTCTTCGATCACAACGCGCGCGCTCAATCTTCGGTCATGTTCCACATACGCATCGCTCAACCTGTCTTCGCTCAGCATCATATCAATGGCAGCGAAAGCTTCCTCCTTGCTCATCGCAACAACCACCCCCTTGCCCGCAGCCAAGCCATCGGCCTTGATCACGATGGGTGCGCCCTGTTTTGAAACATAGGCTTTTGCTTTTGCGATGTCCTTGAAAGTCTCGAAGAATGCCGTCGGAATATTGTGGCGCACCATAAAACGCTTGGCGAAATCCTTGGAAGATTCGAGTTGCGCTGCCGCCTTGGTTGGGCCGAATATTTTCAATCCCTCTGCGCGGAAGGCGTCCACGATGCCCGCCGCCAGCGGCGCTTCCGGACCGACCACGGTGAGATAAATATCTTCACGTTTAACAAACTCGATCAGTTCCGGGATCGCGGTGATGGCGATATTCTCCACGCCCTCCTCCAGCGCCGTGCCCGCATTGCCGGGTGCGACATAAACTTTCTGCACCTTGGTACCTTGCGCGAGACGCCAGGCCATTGCATGTTCGCGTCCGCCGGAACCGATGACTAAAATCTTCATAACGACCTCAAATCCTAATATTGCCTATTTTTTTACACTCTTATGCCCACGTTTCCCGGTATGCGGATTACTGTTGCCCTTGATGCTCCAGTTGTCTCGTTGGGTATTGTTGGTGTTGGATCGGTTGTGCGGGGCAATATATTTCCTATTCTTCTTCATATGTCCACGCACATGTTCTGAAGCATAGGCATTAACAGGTACAGCAAACAATATCGTTAAAATATTATTACTTACCTGATGAAACAGTTCGCATAGGACGGATAACGCTACATGCGTTCGTCGTTACAACCACTTCTTTGTTTTGTCCGTACCATTGAGGCAGCTTCATGCCGCCAACCTCTCAAACGAAAAATTGGGCAAATCTACCCGATCCGCCGCATGTTCAATGGTGATGCCGCAAATCTTGCCGTTCTCATCAAGATCAAGCAGCGTGTTCTCGTCCACGTCATTGGTTTCGGCGACTGTCGCCGCGCGCAGTTCGATATAAAGCGTATCGGTATCCTGAAAATATTTAATCTTCATCGCTGAATCTCCTGTCAAAGAAAGCATTGTGCACGGTCTCGCCATCGGGTAACAGAATAACACGAAGAAAGCGCCCGTCGGCTTCCGCGATGGCGGCCCAGCGGCGTATTCGTCCATCCGCCTGAATTACTTCTTTGCCGGGTTTATCCATCACCCGTTGTATCCATTCCAGCCGGATGCCATCCCGATCAGGGCGTGCACGCATGGTCTGGAAATACTGGGTGAATTTCACGGCTTGTTGTATCAGTGCCTGAAATGGCGGTAAGCGGTAAACACCATCGCCAACCCATGCTCATCCGCCGCCGCAATCACTTCTTCGTCGCGCATACTGCCGCCCGGCTGGATCACTGCTTTTGCGCCTGCTGCGGCGAGTACGTCGATGCCGTCGCGGAACGGGAAAAAGGCGTCGGATGAAACCACGGAACCGGTCAGCGACAGTCCTGCGTTTTGCGCCTTGATCGAAGCGATGCGCGTGGAATCCACGCGACTCATCTGCCCCGCACCCACGCCCAACGTCTGGCCGTCTTTGCAAAAAACAATGGCATTGGATTTTACATATTTCGCCACGCGCCAGGCAAATAGCAGGTCTTGCAATTGTTCTTTGCTGGGCTGCGCCTTGGTCATCACTTTCAATTGTGCTGCTTGGACGTTGAGTGTATCCGGGGATTGCACCAGCAGGCCGCCGCTGACGCGCTTGAAGTCATATTGGTTATGCGCATTGGACAGCGGTACGGTCAGTACGCGTACATTCTGTTTCGCCGCAGTGACCTTGAGTGCGGCTTCCGTAGCGCTCGGCGCGATGATGAGTTCGACGAACTGATTGGCGGTGATCTGCGTCGCGCTTTCGGCATCCAGCTCGCGGTTGAACGCGATGATGCCACCAAACGCGGAAGTGGGATCCGTCGCGTAGGCCAGCTTGTAGGCATGCAGCGGCGTGTCTGCGATCGCCACGCCGCAGGGGTTGGCGTGCTTGACGATCACGCAGGCCGGTTGCTCAAATGTCTTGACCAACTCCCACGCCGCATCGGCATCGCCGATGTTGTTGTAGCTAAGTTCTTTGCCTTGTAGCTGGGTATAGTCGGCGATGCCTGTCCTGAGCATAGTCGAAGGGCCGCCCGCAACCGGACTGAGGTCGCGGTAGAACGCCGCTTGTTGATGAGGGTTCTCGCCGTAGCGCATGTCCTGCACTTTGGCGAAGTTGAAATTGATCTGCGCCGGAAATGCGCTCTTGCCGCCGTCTGCATTGATCGCGGTGAGATAGTTGCTGATCGCGGAATCGTAAGCGGCGGTGTGCGAGAACGCCTTTTTCGCCAGATCGAAACGGGTCGCGTCGCTTACCGCGCCGTTATTGGTTTGCATCTCGGCCAGCACTGAAGTGTAATCAGTTGGGTCGGTGACGATGGCGACATGAGTATGGTTCTTCGCCGCGGCGCGCACCATGGTCGGGCCGCCGATGTCAATATTTTCAATCGCATCTTCCAGTGTGCAATCTGGTTTTGCGACAGTCGCCGCAAACGGATACAGATTCACCACCACCAGATCAATGGTTGGAATGTTATGTTTTTTCAATGTGGCGACATGTTCCGGCAAATCACGCCGTGCCAAAATTCCCGCATGCACTTTCGGTTGCAGTGTTTTGACTCTGCCATCGAGCATCTCGGGAAAGCCGGTGTAGTCCGCCACCTCGGTGACCGGAATGCCATTATCGGCAAGCAGCTTGGCGGTGCCGCCGGTGGAGAGAATGCTTACGCCAAGCTGTTGCAAGCCTTGTGCAAATTCGAGAACGCCGGACTTGTCCGACACGCTGATAAGAGCCTGTTTGATTGCTGCCATGATGATTCCAATAAAAATAAATGGTATGCGTAAGTCTGCATGACGTCAGGCAATGCCATGTTCCAGCATTTTTTTGCGCAAGGTATTGCGATTGATGCCAAGCATTTCCGCAGCGCGCGTCTGGTTGCCGCCAACGTGTTCCAGCACCATTTCCAGCATCGGCTTTTCAACACAACTGATGATCATGTCATACATGCCCGCGCAGGGTTCTTCTCCATCAAGATCCTTGAAATAATCTTTGAGCGCTTTGCGCACATGGCGTGCCATATCATTTTCGTTTATCGGAACACAATCGTTCATGCCGCCAGTTCCTCGATGTAATGCAGTTGGGTTCCGCGCTGCGCCTGTTCGGCAAAAAATTCATCCACTGCGGCCAACTGTTCGAGCGGGTTTTCCAGTTGGTTCATGGCATGTCTGAATTGCGCCGAGCCGCTCAAGCCTTTGGTATACCAGGAGATGTGTTTGCGCGCCACGCGCAGCCCGGTGTGCTCGCCGTAGAAACCATACAGCTCATGCACATGCGCCACCAGCACGCGATGAATTTCGCCGACTTCCGGCGCGGGCAGATGTTTGCCGGTATTTAAAAAATATTCGATCTCGCGGAACAGCCACGGGCGACCCTGCGCGGCGCGACCTATCATCACCGCATCGGCGCCGGTTTGTTCCAGCACGTATTTAACTTTTTCCGGCGTGGTGATGTCGCCGTTGGCGATGATCGGAATGCTGACGCTGGCCTTGACTGCGGCAATGGTGTCGTATTCGGCATCGCCCATGTAGGCACAGGCGCGCGTGCGCCCGTGTATCGCCAGCGCCTGTATGCCCGATGCTTCGGCGATGCGGGCGATGCGTATCGCATTGCGATTCTGCTTGTCCCAGCCGGTGCGTATCTTGAGCGTAACCGGCACATTCACTGCGCTGACTACCGCTTCCAGCAAGGTCGCCACCAGCGGCTCATTCTGCAACAGCGCGGAACCTGCCATCACATTGCAGATTTTTTTTGCCGGACAGCCCATGTTGATGTCGATGATTTGCGCGCCGTTGTCTACGTTGTACTGCGCGGCTTGCGCCAGCATTATGGGATCGGCACCGACGATCTGCACCGAGATCGGATCGACTTCGCCTTCATGGTTGGCACGGCGCAGGGTCTTTTCCGAACCATACAGCAGCGAATTGGAAGACACCATCTCGCTCACCGCCATACCCGCACCCATGCGTTTGCACAACATGCGGAAAGGCCGATCGGTCACTCCCGCCATGGGAGCAACGATGAGATTGTTTTTCAGTTGATAGGGGCCGATACGCATCTTGTTTTTTCTGCTGGAGGAATTCCGCCGGAGAAATCCACAGGGGGAGCGATTATAAATGAAACTGGACGCCATGCTATGATTCTATCCATGAATTTCGATGTTGTGATTATTGGCGGCGGCTTGGTGGGAGCCAGCCTGGCCGCCGCGCTCCAGCACAGCGGGCTGGCGCTGGCGCTGGTGGAAAGCCACCCCGCGCCTATTGTGGCAGATAGCGATACAGCCTTGGCCTCCGGCGGGGCAGAAAATTGGGATAGCCGCATGTACGCGATCAGCCCGGGCAGCCGCAGTTTTCTTGAACAGTACGGCGCATGGGCTTTGCTGGATACCAGGCGCATCACAGGGGTCGAAATGATGCGCGTGTTCGGCGACACCGGCGCGGAACTGGAATTCAGCGCCTATCAAATGGGCGTGGCGGAACTGGCGTGCATATTGGAAAGCCGCGCATTGCAGCAGGCCTTATGGCAAGTATTGCAAGCGCAGGAAAACCTCACCCTGCTGCATCCGCAACGCTGCGCATCGCTCCAGTTTACTGAAGACGCCGCCACACTGATGCTGGAAAATGGCGCGACGCTGAATGCCAAACTTATCGTGGGCGCGGATGGGCACAATTCCTGGGTACGAGATCAGGCTGGTATCCATGCCACGCCGCTGGATTATCAACAATACGGCGTGGTGGCAAATTTTTCCACTGAGCTGCCGCATCGCGGGATTGCGTACCAATGGTTTCAAACCGGCGGCATGCTGGCCTTGCTGCCGCTGCCGGGCAATCGGGTTTCCATGGTGTGGTCGGTCAGTACTGAACAGTCCGCGCGACTGCTGGCGCTGCCGCATGAGGAGCTATGCGCACAAGTAGCTGCCGCAGCGCAGCATACACTGGGTAATCTGCAAATCATTACGCCGCCCGCCGTTTTTCCGCTGCCGCGATACTCGCCGCGCACGCGCAAAAACCGATCGAGCTGCTCGTCAATCTGCAC
>JBDTPU010000068.1:0-4631 GCA_039932535.1 Gallionella sp.
TGCATAGCCATCTGACTAAGTTGGCAAACTACGCCAACCAAGTCATTGGTTAACGCCAGCCAAGTCGCTGGTTATGTTCGAGTCCCGCAGTGGGGCGCGGGGTGTGCGCCCCGCCAGGTCGAGTTGCGCAGCCCCGCTTGCTTGCGGCTGATCGAGGGAACCCCGCAGGGGCGGCAAACCGGGGCGGCGTTTCTTGGATTACTTTCTTTGGCCGCACAAAGAATTTAATTGACGTGCGGGGCCACATCCCGCGACTTTGATTTTACATTGTCACACCGCAGAGTGTCCGCCGCTTTGCGGCGACCCTTCGACAGGCTCAGGGCGAACGGCCTTATGAGGGGCACCTTCGGAGGTTTTGTTTTTGACTGGATTCCAGCCTTCGCGGGAATGACGACCAGCCTACAAAAACACTCAACAAAAAATCACGTCGCGTTCTTCACCCGGATGATCCGCACTACTTCCGGAATCCTGCGTAAGCCGCGCATGATATTGGCGAGGTGTAAACGGTTATTCACCTCCAGCGTGAAATGCAGCCCGGTGTATTCGCCTTCAGGGGTAAAGTTGACGTTCTCGATGTTGGCTTCCGCTTCGGCGATGGCGGCGGAAACTTTTGCCAGCACGCCGCGCTGATTGGCGACCAGTAGTTTGATGTTGACATCGAAGGGGCGGTGGATATTTTTGTCCCACGCCACATCCAGCCATTGTTCGCCGTTGTTGCGTCCGCGGCGCAGTGTCGGGCAATCGTGCGTATGCACCAGCAAGCCTTGACCTTTTTTGATTACACCGACAATCGGGTCGCCGGGAATCGGGCGGCAACAGGGCGCGAACTGAACCGCCATGCCTTCCGTGCCGTGTATGGTGATAACAGGGTTAGTCGTGGTTTCATTGGTGTCGCCAAGGCTGGCCAGTTGCCGCGCCACCACCATATTGAGACGTCGCCCCAGGCCGATGTCGGCCAGAATATCCTGGCGCGTTTTTACGCCGCTATCCTTGAGCAATTTATTCCAGTGCGCTTCGCTCATGTCTTGCGGTTTGACTCCCAGTGCCTGTAGCGCCTGGTTGAGCAGACGTTCGCCGAGTTGTGCGGATTCGCCGGACTGCATGGTCTTCAGATAATGGCGAATCTGGCTGCGTGCTTTGCTGGTGGCAACATAGCCCAGCCAGCCGGGATTGGGATTGGCATGCGGAGCTGTGATCACTTCCACGCGATCGCCATTCCTGAGTTCGGTACGTAACGGTACCAGCTCATGGTTCACCTTGACGGCGATGCAGCGATTGCCAATGTCGGTGTGCACGCTATAAGCAAAGTCCACTCCGGTCGCGCCGCGCGGCAGCGAAAGTATTTTTCCCTTGGGTGTAAACACATACACCTCGTCGGGGAACAGATCCACCTTGAGGTGTTCGAGAAACTCGGAAGAATCACTGCTCTGGCTCAAATTTTCCAGCAGCTCCTGCAACCACTGATGAGTTTTCCGGTGCAGATCATTGATTGAATCATGGCCGGTTTTGTACAGCCAATGTGAAGCGACGCCGGCTTCGGCGATCCGGTGCATTTCGTGGGTGCGTATCTGGATTTCAATGGGTGTACCGAATGGCCCGAACAGTGTGGTGTGCAGCGATTGATAGCCATTCACCTTGGGAATGGCGATGTAATCCTTGAACTTGCCGGGAATCGGTTTATATAAACCATGCAGTACGCCGAGCCCCACATAGCAGGAAGCAAAATCATTTACCAATACGCGAAAGCCGTAAATATCCAGCACCTCGGCAAAAGCCAGCGACTTACTCTGCATTTTTTGATAGATGCTGTAGATGTCCTTTTCTCTCCCCATCACATCTGCCTCGATATGATATTCAGCCAGCAGCTGCCGTATCGCATCCAGTATTTTGCTGACGACTGCGCGCCGATTTCCGCGTGCCACTTGCAGGGCTTTGGCTAGAACCGCATAGCGGTTGGGGTGCAGATATTTAAAGCTCAGATCCTGCAGCTCCTGGTGGAGGTCATGCAGGCCGAGCCGGTTGGCGATGGGTGCGTAGATTTCCATGGTCTCGCGCGCGATGCGTTCGCGCTTGTCGTGCGCCATGGAATCCAGCGTGCGCATATTGTGCAACCGATCCGCCAGCTTGATCAGAATAACGCGCACGTCGCGCGCCATGGCCAGCAGCATCTTGCGAAAATTTTCCGCCTGCGCATCTTCGCGCGTCTCGAACTGGATGCGATCCAGCTTGCTCAAGCCGTCGACCAATTCCGCGACCGGCTTGCCGAATTTATCCGCGACTTGTTCGGTGGTGGTGTTGGTATCTTCAACCACATCGTGCAGCAACGCGGCGATAATGGCCTGCGCATCAATGTGCAGCGGGGTCAGGATGCGGGCAACGGCAATCGGATGGGAAATATACGGGTCACCGGATTGGCGCATCTGACCTTGATGCGCGACCCGGCTGAATTCAATCGCTACACGGACGTGGTCGACATCCTTCGGTTTAAGGTAGGTGGAGAGTTCCTCGATTAAAAGATCCGCGTCGGCCATTTAAGGGTACCCTTAAAATCACGTTGATTATGGCCGGTTAAGTTACGCTTGGCCGCGATTCAAAATTTCTTTGCCCACCTTGCCTTCGCTGATTTCGCGCAACGCCACGACGGTGGGTTTGTCCTTGCTGTTTTCTACCAGATGCGCCGCACCATTGGCCAATTGACGTGCGCGATAGGCTGCGACCAGCGTCAGTTCAAAGCGATTGGGAATCAGGGTGAGACATTCTTCGACGGTAATACGTGCCATGATTTACTCCGGTTTTTGTAGCTGATTGATTAAGGCCTGATGGCGAGACAGTTGCTTCGTGCAACGCAGTGCGGCGGAAAGCACCACCGCATTGAGTTCGCGTAATGCCTCATCAAGGTTGTCGTTGATAATAACATAATCGAACTCGGCGACATGGGCGACATCCTCGCGCACCGCCGCCATGCGTTTTGCGATCACCGCGGCATCATCCTTGCCGCGTCCCTTCAGGCGTTGTTCCAGGGCTTGCAGGGAGGGAGGCAGGATGAAAATACTGATGCTATCCTTAAACAGGCGACGAACTTGCGCCGCGCCTTGCCAGTCAATTTCCAGCAGGATATCGCGCCCTTTGGCGATTTCCTGGCTGATCCAGGTTTGCGAAGTGCCGTAAAAATTACCGTAGACTTCGGCGCTTTCCAGAAACTCGCCGCGTTTTGCCATCGCGAGGAAAATTTCGCGGCTGACAAAATGATAATCCTTGCCGTCCTGTTCGCCGACGCGAGGATCGCGCGTGGTGTAGGAAACTGATAAATCAATATGCGGATTAATGTTGAGCAGGGCATGTACCAGACTGGTCTTGCCCGCACCGGACGGCGCACTGATGATGAACAGGTTCCCCGACATAATTTACTCCAAGTTTTGGATTTGCTCGCGCATCTGTTCGATGAGTATTTTCATCTCCATCGCGCTGCGTGACACTTCCGCATCGACCGACTTTGCGCCAAGCGTATTGGCCTCGCGGTTCAGTTCCTGCATTAAAAAATCCAGTCGTTTGCCGACTACCCCGCCCAGAGAAAGAATGCGGTGCATTTCGGTGAGGTGGCTGGCAAGCCGCGACAGCTCTTCGTCCACATCTATCTTGGCGGCGAACAATGCAATTTCCTGACGGATGCGCTCATCACTGGCCTCATGCACCATACCATCGTTATTTTGCATCGCGTCGCGCAAGCGGGTGGTGAGTTTTTGTCCATAGGCGGCGATTGCGGCAGGCACATGCGGCATCACGCTATTACGCAACGCCTCGATTTTTTCCAGCCGCTCCAACAAAAAATCCTTGAGATTCTCGCCTTCGCGTGCACGTGAAGCAGAAAATTCCTGCAATGAAATTTGCAGCAAGCGCAGCAGGGTAGCGCGCAGTTCGTCGGCCGAGGCGGCGGGTGTTATCAGCACGCCGTCCCAGCGCAACACATCCGCCACGCTCAAGGCTCGCGCATCGGGCAGCGCGGATCGCACTTCCTTGTTCCATGCGGCGAGTTGTTGCAGCAAGTCGCCATTCAGCGCGGCACCGCTGTGCGCGGCTCGCGCCGCATAGTTAATGCGGCATTCCACCTTGCCGCGCTGCAATTTCGCGTGAATCGCTTCGCGCAACGCCACCTCGAAACCGCGTAATTCATCGGGCATGCGCACCTGGATGTCGAGATAGCGATGATTGACCGCGCGCAATTCAAGCGTTAATGAGCCGCTGTCAAGTTCCGCGCTGGCCGTGGCGTAGCCGGTCATACTGAGTATCATGGCCTGAGTATCCTGTAAATTTTCAAATAAATGGCTGTGCTGAAGTGGCACATTATATTACGATTGCATCCTGTGAAATTTTCCCTTTGCTCATGAACTTCTCGATACACCAGGCCAGCAATATCGGCAATCGTAAATTCAACCAGGATCGCGTGGCGTATGCTTACACCAACGATGCATTGTTGCTGGTGCTGGCGGACGGCATGGGCGGCCATTTGCACGGCGAGCTGGCGGCGGGCTTGGCCATCGAAACTTTTGTCGAATCGTTTGGCCAACATGCCCAGCCGCGTATTGCCGACCCGGACGATTTCCTGCGGGAAACCATGCGCTATACGCACGAGC
>JBDTPU010000069.1:0-1662 GCA_039932535.1 Gallionella sp.
GGCAATGCCTATATACTCATACCTGATGCATCAAACAGTAAACAAAAGATACACCAAGTCCAGAATATAATCCGCAGTCTTCCCGCCGGACCTATCATCAGCTGGGCAGACAGTTTCCCATTCGAGTGGGCATACCCGGTATTGGCCAACGATCTAAATTCCCGCAATATCAGGTTTTACGGGTTGGACTCATTTACCTACGCGCCTTTCTCAGTCGCCAGCACCGAACAAAACTCCGGACGTGGGCTGATTGAACGTCTGCAAACAGCAACCGGAGTTTTGATCATAGCAACACCAAAGCAACTTGGGCTATTGCGCATTTATTGCCGGGAACACTTTAATGGAAAACTAAGTGGCCGAACCATCTACCCCACAGGGCTTGCAGTTCAGCAAGTAAGATGCGGGGTGGGCGAGTAAAATGCACAATCCTTAATTTTTGATAATGAAGCAAAAGCCATGACAAACATCCCCTTTAACAAACCTTACATGACCGGCCGCGAACTCTGGTATATCGCCCAAGCCCATACCAATGGCCACCTTGCGGGCGACGGCATGTTCACCAAAAAATGCCACGCCTGGCTGGAAGCGCGCACCGGTGCGCACAAAGCATTGCTCACCCATTCATGCACGGCATCGCTGGATATGGCAGCCATGCTCGCAAATATCGAGCCGGGCGATGAGGTGATCATGCCCTCCTATACTTTTGTTTCCACTGCCAACGCCTTCGTGCTGCGCGGCGGAATCCCGGTGTTTGTGGACATACGCCCGGACACCCTGAATATTGACGAGACGCTGATCGAAGCTGCCATCACGCCGCGCACTAAAGCGATTGCGCCGGTGCATTACGCAGGCGTGGCTTGCGAAATGGACACCATCATGAGCATCGCAGCGCGTCACAAGCTGCTGGTCATTGAAGATGCCGCGCAAGCTGTCATGTCCACCTACAAGGGCAAGCCGCTGGGGGCGATCGGGCATCTCGGCGCCTATTCTTTTCACGAGACCAAAAATATTATTTCCGGCGAAGGCGGTGCCTTGCTGGTCAATGATGAACGTTTTTCTGAACGCGCAGAAATCATCCGCGAAAAAGGCACCAACCGCAGCCAGTTTTTTCGCGGTCAGATCGACAAATATACCTGGGTGGATACCGGGTCTTCCTATTTGCCCGGTGAAGTAATCGCAGCTTTTCTGTGGGCGCAAATGGAAGAAGCCGAAAGCATCACCCAAAAGCGTTTGGATATCTGGCATCTGTATCATCAAGCCTTGGCGCCGCTTGAAGATGCCGGCAAGTTACGCCGCCCTATTATTCCAGCAGGTTGCCAGCACAATGCGCATATGTATTATATCCTGCTCGAGTCTTTGGAAAAGCGTACCGAGGTAATTGCAAAGCTGAAACAACAAGGCGTGAATCCGGTATTCCACTACGTGCCCCTGCACAGCTCCCCGGCCGGAAAAAAGTATGGCCGCACCAATGGGGATTTATCGCATACCGACAATTTGTCGGATCGACTGTTACGGCTGCCTTTATGGGTAGGCATGGATGAAGCGCAGGATAAAGTCATTGCGCAATTACAGGCTTCTATTTAGGAAAATCTGAACTCAGGGATTCTCTTAGGGAAGCGCTGATTAAATCCAAAACTATGGTTCGATACACCCAAAGGGTGC
>JBDTPU010000070.1:0-2292 GCA_039932535.1 Gallionella sp.
GTCGCGCCGCCGCGTGACGATGTCCACTTCCGGCATTGTGCCGGCGATGGACCGGTTGCGCGATGAATGTCCGGTGGCGTTGGCGGTGTCGCTGCATGCGCCGAATGACAAATTGCGCGACGAGCTGGTGCCGATCAACCAGAAGTATCCGCTCAAGGAACTGTTGGCTGCATGCCAGCGTTATCTGGAACGCGCGCCGCGCGATTTCATCACCTTTGAATATGTGATGCTGGAAGGCGTGAATGATGCTGTGCAACAGGCACGCGAGCTGATTAACCTGGTACACGATGTGCCGTGTAAATTCAATTTGATCCCGTTCAATCCATTTCCGCAAACGCATTATCGACGCTCGAAGCCAGATGCTATCCAGCGTTTCCGCGATGTGCTGATGCAGGCCGACATTGTGACCACCACGCGCAAGACGCGCGGCGACGATATCGCTGCGGCATGCGGCCAGCTGGCAGGGCAGATTCAGGATAAAACCAAACGAACCATGCAGCGCTCCGGCGCGGCGGTTAGATGAGGTGCGCACTGTGAATGAATTGGGGAATAAATTAATTACACTGGCACTTTCGGTGATCATATTAACGGGTTGCAAAACCGCTGCGGACAACTCCAACGCACACAAAAGTGCCAAAGTGCATACCGAATTGGCGGGCTTGTACTACGAACGCGCGCAACTTGGCATTGCGCTGGACGAGTTGGCTCAAGCCTTGCAGGCCGATCAGAACTATGCGCCTGCCTACAGTGTGCGTGGCCTGGTACATATGGCATTGCGCGAGAACGCCGAGGCCGAGGAAGATTTTCAGAAAAGTCTGCACCTCGATAATGCCGATTCCGACACACATAACAATTACGGCTGGTTCCTGTGTCAGCACGACCGCGAAAGAGAGGCGATTCCCCAATTCATGGCGGCCATTAAAAACCCCCTCTACAGCACTCCCGGCCTTGCCTATCTGAATGCCGGACTGTGTTCCAGAAAAGCGGGTGATGACACAGATGCGGCGGAATTTTTTCAAAAGGCGTTACTGGTGCAGCCTGACATGACGCAAGCCTTATTTGCGCTGGCAGAGTTGAATTTTGCCAATGCGGATTACTTCGCAGCCAGAAAATATTTTGCGAATTTTTCACAGAAAACCGACAATCTCACTGCGGAGGAACTGTGGCTGGGAGTAAGGATCAGTCGCAAAGTCGGCGACCACAATTCGGAGGCCAGCTATGCTACGCAGTTACGCAATCGTTTCCCCGATGCACGCGAAACTCAATTATTGCTACATGGTGAATAATGGAATATCTTTCGGAAAATAACCCAGCGCAAGACCTCCCGCCGACTTCGTTGGGCAGAATATTGCGTGAAGCGCGTGACCGCTTGAATTTTAGCGTGGCAGATGTTGCAGCGCAGATCAAATTCGCACCGCGCCAAATCGAAGCCCTTGAAGCGGAAGATTTCAAGCAGTTGCCCGAAGCGGCTTTTTTGCGTGGCTTTGTGCGCAGTTATGCCAAGATTTTGAATCTGGATGCGGAAACACTATTGGCGGCTCTGCCGCAAACAAAAGTGGTTGCAGCGGAGATGATCCCGCCTTCAGTCGATGTGCCATTTCCTGTCGGGCAGCCATCGCAAAAACAAAATCTTATTTTGTTAGTCGCTGCATTGCTTCTGGCCATGATGGTATTGGGATTTGCGGTGTGGCATTTTACGACTCCGCTTAAACCCTCTTTCGAAGTGGCCAGGGTTGAAACGCCGGTTCCGTTGCCTGCTGAAATGCCATTCCCGCTCATCGCGGAACAGACGCCTGTCGCGCCTGCTATTGCCGCCAAATCGAAGCTGCGATCTGCGATAACGGCTGCGTTACCACCTGCCTCGTCGATTCCGTCAACGCGGACAGCGAAGTCTGCGGCGGTTCAGGCTGTGCCAAAAGCCCGTTCAACAAATCTGATAATAGAACAAGATAACTCGCAAGACACCGCTGCGGAGACCACTACATTGCGCCTGGTATTTGTGGAGGAATCATGGACGGAAATTACCGGCAAGGATGGCAAAATGATATCGTCTCAAGTGCATTTGCCCGGCAGCGAAATGAATTTGAAAGCGCGCTTGCCGTTGTCGTTGGTGATTGGTCATGCCGCAGCCACTCGTTTGTATGAGGACGGCGAGCAAGTAGACTTGAAGCCCTATACCAATTCTTCCAGCGAAGTGGCGCGGCTGACGATAGAGTGAGCGCGACCCTGATCAAACGCCGTCCGTCGCAACGGGTGCTGATCGGCAAAGTCATGCTGGGCGGCGGCGCGCCG
>JBDTPU010000071.1:0-2404 GCA_039932535.1 Gallionella sp.
GTTTATCGTTATGGTCTGGGCGTTATGTCTATGCCCAAGCCAGAAGGCGCAGGTCATGCTCATCATCATGACGAGTTGGATCACGGCGCTATGGGTCCCAGCGAAATGCCCGTATCTGCTGTGTTACCAGCCGGCGCAGCCCATACTCATAGTCACGACGAGATGCCCGAAAGTGCAGTCCATACCCACCATCACGACGAATAGGAAAGGTATACCAGCGCACAGAATAAGACTTAAGGCCAAGCGATGATGATTCCATGTACATTACTTAGGAGATTCGACATGGGTAATTATCTGGATAAAAGTGCCCGCGACAGCATCGACACCTGTAATATTTGCGCCATCGAATGCGCCCGATGTTTTTCGAATATGGTTGGCAAGGAGAGTGGAAATGCCTGTCCTGCTTGCTGTATTGAGTGTGCGAATATCTGCCGCTTGTGCGCCGATGCAATCGCCCGCAACAGCCCGTTCGCCAAGCAGATTTGCAAGCTATGTGCGGACATTTGCGACTGGTGTGCAACGCAATGCGACACGCATGCTATGAATCACTGCAAACGCTGTGCCGAGGCGTGCCGTCGTTGCGCCGAGACTTGTCGAAAAATGGTCGGCTAAATCAGTGGCTATTTAAATCTTTCTGGTTCTGGGCAGGGCGATTGGGACGATAATCACTTCCTCATAAACTTCACGTTTGACCTGACAACCATGAGCATTAGCATTGATCCAGTATGTGGTATGAACGTAGATACCGAAAAAGGCCGCAGCCTGGAACACGCGGGCCAGCGTTATTACTTTTGCTCGCAACGCTGTGTCGAAAAGTTTTCGGCCGATCCGGATAAATACCTTAATCCGGTCGCATCGACTCCCGCACCTATAGCACCCTCTGCCGGCGGTTATACCTGTCCGATGGATCCCGAAGTGCATCAGGATAAGCCCGGCGCTTGCCCGAAATGCGGCATGGCACTGGAGCCGGTAAACGCCATGCCGAAGCCGGATGTGACCGAATACGTATGCCCTATGCATCCGCAAATCGTGCGCAATGAGCCGGGCAATTGTCCGATTTGCGGCATGGCGCTGGAACCCAGAACGGTGGCGGCTACTGAAGAGAACCCCGAGCTGGACGATATGACGCGGCGTTTCTGGATCAGCACGGCATTGGCCGTGCCAGTGTTCGTGATGGCAATGGCCGCGGATATGTGGATGGGTTTTGTGCCACAGATGATCTCGTTCCAAAAGCTGCAATTCATCGAGTTTTTGTTGGCGACCCCGGTGGTGCTGTGGGGTGGCTGGCCATTTTTTCAGCGTGGCTGGGCATCAGTGGTTAACTGGCATCTGAACATGTTTACCTTGATCTCACTGGGCGTGGGAGTGGCTTGGGCTTATAGCGTGATTGGCACTTTCCTGCCGAATATTTTCCCAGCGACATTACGCCGCGAAGACGGCACGTTGCCGATTTATTTTGAAGCTGCTGCGGCCATCACCGCACTGGTGTTGTTGGGGCAAGTGCTGGAACTCAGAGCGCGCAGCAACACCAATACTGCGATCAAATTATTGCTGGGCTTGTCCCCCAAGACTGCGCGTATCGTGCGCAGCGATGCCAACGGAAAAAATATGGTCGAGGAGGACATTCCACTGGAACAGGTGCAGGTCGGCGATGTGCTGCGCGTGCGCCCCGGCGAAAAGATTCCGGTGGATGGGCAGGTCGTGGAGGGCAGCAGTTCGGTCGATGAATCCATGGTGACCGGCGAACCGATTCCGGTCGAGAAGCAGTCAGGAGAAAAATTAATCGGCGCGACCATGAACGGCACGGGCGGTTTGTTGATGCGCGCGGAAAAAGTTGGCGCGGAAACCTTGCTCGCACAGATCATCCAAATGGTCAGCGCAGCACAGCGCAGCCGTGCGCCGATACAGCGGCTGGCGGATACGGTGTCGGGCTATTTTGTGCCCATCGTGGTGCTGATCGCGCTACTAGCGTTCGGTGTCTGGATGATATGGGGACCGGAACCCAGATTCGCCCACGCCATCGTCGCGGCGGTGTCGGTGCTGATCATCGCCTGTCCGTGCGCGCTGGGGCTGGCGACGCCGATCTCGATTATGGTGGGAACCGGGCGGGGCGCTGCGGCAGGGGTGCTGATCAAGAACGCCGAGGCGCTGGAGATCATGGAAAAAGTGGACACGCTGGTGACCGACAAGACCGGCACGTTGACTGAAGGCAAACCGAAATTGGTTTCGGTGGTTGCCATCAATGGCTTTGAAGAAAGCGAAATGCTGCGATTGGTGGCAAGTTTGGAGCGTGCCAGCGAACATCCGCTAGCGGCAGCAATTGTGAATGGCGCGCTACGCACCCATCCCCTCCCCAACCCTCCCCTTGAAGGGGAGGGAACCCGATCGCATGCTCCCTTTGAAG
>JBDTPU010000072.1:0-2613 GCA_039932535.1 Gallionella sp.
TGATCGCCGCGGGCACGCAACCGAACACCGTGCTGGCGCGTGAAGATACTGAACATTTTGCGCTCGACGGCCGCTATTTTCAGGCGTGCGACGAAGACGGTGCGCCGGTGCGCCCCGAGCCTGCCATTTCCAAACCCAAGGTTGCGCAAGTGTTGTTGTCGAAACAGCCCGATGGTCGCTTTATCAGTTTCTTCGGCGACCTGCATCCTTCTTTTTTCGGCAATGTGGTCAAGGCCATGGGCGCAGCCAAGCAGGGTTATCCGTCGGTCAGCGCTGTGTTGCAACGCGTCGCACCGGCATCGCAATTATCCGATGCCGAATTTCTGGCAAACATCAATCAGGAATTGCGCGCCACTGTGCATGAAGTCATCCGCCTGACGCCGAATATTGTCGAAGTCATCATTAATGCGCCTCTGGCGGCACGCAGTTTTCGTCCCGGGCAATTTTACCGGCTGCAAAATTATGAAACGCATGCGCTGCAAGTGGACAACACCTGCCTGGCGATGGAAGGCTTGGCATTGACCGGCGCATGGGTGGATGCAGAGCGCGGGCTGATTTCCACCATCGTGCTGGAAATGGGCGGCTCGGCGGATTTATGCGCGATGCTCAAACCCGGCGAGCCGGTGGTATTGATGGGACCGACCGGCACACCGACCGAAATTCCTGGCGATGAAACGGTGATGCTGGTGGGCGGCGGCTTGGGCAATGCAGTATTGTTTTCCATCGGCCAAGCGTTACGCGCGGCGGGTTCGAAAGTGTTGTATTTTGCCGGATACAAAAAAATGATCGACCGCTACAAGGTTGCTGAAATTGAAAACGCCGCCGATGTGGTTATCTGGTGTTGCGACGAGCATCCTGGTTTTGCGGCAACGCGCCCGCAGGATCGCAACTTTATCGGCAACATCGTTCAAGCCATGGCGGCGTACGCGAGCGGCGCGCTGGGCGCGCAAACCATTCCGTTCGCCGACACCGACCGCATCATCGCGATCGGCTCCGACAGCATGATGGCGGCGGTGGCGGCGGCGCGCCATGCGGTGTTGCAACCATATTTGAAGCCGCATCACTTCGCGATCGGCTCGATCAATTCGCCGATGCAATGCATGATGAAGGAAATCTGCGCGCAATGCCTGCAAGCGCAAATTGATCCGCAGACTGGCAAGACCACTTACGTTTTTTCCTGCTTCAATCAGGATCAGCCGCTGGATCGCGTGGATTTCCCCGGACTGAAGACGCGCCTGCGGCAGAATGGAGTACAGGAAAAATTGACCGCGCAATGGATAGATCATTGCCTGGTGCACTTGCAATTACGGCAAGCGGCGGTGGCATAGTCTGGTCAATATTCACATATACGAAATTTTATAGGCGGCAATCTACAATGAAACAATCCGAAATCAAATTTACCGTTACACTGGACGACGACAAGATGCCTCAGAAGATCGACTGGAGCGCTTCCGACGCCAATGCGCAAAGCACCAGCAAAGCGGTGATGATCGCGCTTTGGGACACGAAAGAAAAAAACACGTTGCGCATTGACCTGTGGACCAAGGACATGCTGGTGGATGAGATGAAGCAGTTTTATCACCAGAATCTTTTATCCATGGCAGATACTTTTGAACGTGCCACCGGCGAAGTGGAAGCCGCAAAAGCGATGCGCAACTTTGCCCAGGAATTTGGCGAGCGCCTGAATCTGGTGATGAAAAATAAATTTTATTCTCTGGACAAGAATAATCAGCTTTAGATAAGCAGGGGAATAACAAATGGCAACAATGAAAACCCTATTGACTACCGGAGCAAACCGCGGGATCGGCCTGGAGTTCTGCCGGCAATATGCCGCAGAAGGCTGGCGTGTTATGGCTTGCAGCCGCCATCCCAAAAAATCGGTCGAGCTCAATAAACTGGCGGCGCAATATCCTGACCTGATAAAAGTGTATTCGCTGGATGTCACTGACCATGCGGAAATCGCGCACCTGGGGCAAGTGCTTGCAAATGAATCGATAGATATGCTCATCAACAACGCGGGTATTTACCCCGATGCGGATAAAAAAGGATTTGGGCATACCGATTATGAAGCATGGATGCAGGCATTTCGTATCAATACCATGGCACCGTTGAAGATGGCGGAAACCTTCGCCCCACAAATATCCCGCAGCAAGCAAAAAACCATTGTAACCGTCACCAGTAAAATGGGCAGCATTGCGGACAACAGCAGTGGCGGCAATTATCTTTACCGCACCAGCAAAGCGGCGGTGAATATGGTGGTAAAGAATCTTGCGATTGATTTGAAGCCGAACGGAATTATCGCGGTGGTATTCCATCCCGGCTGGGTCAAGACCGATATGGGTGGGCCGAACGCAATGATCTCCGCAGAGCAGAGCGTTTCCGGCATACGAAAAATGATAGTCAGACTTAGCCTGCTTGACTCGGGGAAATTTTTTGCTTACACCGGTGCGGTGATTCCCTGGTAATCATGACATTGGTTTGACGCTGTTATACTATTCGCCAATACCGCGATAATGATAGGCGGTTCTGGGGGAGTAGCAATGAAGAGCTTCAGATATTTTTTCGCGAAAATTGCAATGGCTGTCATTGCCGTACTTGTTGTTACCGGTTGCG
>JBDTPU010000073.1:0-4344 GCA_039932535.1 Gallionella sp.
AATAGAGTTTGAAAAACTTAGGGCTAAAGAACATATAGATAACTATGGCATAGCCCTTCAATTAAGGATTCCAGAGCAATACGTACCATTGCTATTTCGCCCAAATTATCAAGAAATAATAAATCACATCCTCAAATAATCATTTTTTTTTGTAATTCCCGCGCTTCTTCGGTGCTTCCTGTGGTATCAGCGCCACAATATCAGAAATCTCCCAAAGCTTTTCACTGACACCTGCTTCCATTGCTGGCGTTACGCGCAATGATTTATGAATTTTGCAGAAATTGTAGAACATGAAATACAGGCTAATCGCGTGCATGTGATTTTCCAGCTTTTTGCTGAATGCGTTAGTTAGCCGTGTAAATCGGCGCATGTGCATCCGCATGGTTAGGTTCTGGCGTTCCACATAGCTGGTAGAAACATCCTTGATGTTCGGGTTGCCAGTAACAACGCGCTTTTCTGAACCTGTAAACTCTGCCGGGCTATAGCGGCGTGCATCGTGTTTATGCTGCCCTAGTGTGCCGTACATCTTAATGAGTTGGGCAAAGTCTATATCCGCTCCAAAGGCATCCTCTACTGCGTCCAGATAAGCCTTGTGGCCGTCTGTAGTGAGTTGGATACGGTTAGCCAAGCGTGAGGCTAGATCGTGTATAAACTCATAAGCCGATTCTGCCCCACGGGTTCCAACATGCCAGCACGGGACTAGTTTGGTATCGGCATCTATCGCCGTCCAAGTGTAAACGTCGCCCAGTCCAAAAGTGTCTTGCAATTCTTCCGGCACGTTCTTTTGCTTCATGCCAACGAAAGACCATATTTCATCGCACTCCACGCGCTTACAATTCAAGTTGCGCATGGCTTCGTCTTGATACTTGGCACAGGCTTCGCCAGCATCGGCCAGCAGCTTTAGAACGGTGTTCTTGCTTACCCCTGTAATGCGGGTGGCGGCATTGATTCCCATGCCTTCACAAAGCACAGAAAGGATTTGAGCGCGTTTTTCGTTAGTCAGTTTGTTCATGGCAGCACCTCAAGCGATAATTCATAATGCACATTATGCTTGAGTTGATAGTACAATGCAAGCACAATTTGATAATTCAGCTTGCATTGTTGTAGATTGCAGTTAATAATGCAAGCTGATTTTACAAAAGGAGCTTGCATGAGTGGCATTACGAATGACGAACCAAAGGGACGTGCCAGAGGCGGAAATGCAAGGGCGCAGAAATTGACCCCAGAAGAGCGTAGTGAAATTGCAAGAAAGGGGGCATTGGCCAGACACGCTCAAAAAATACCAGTCGCTACTCATAAAGGCGTCCTTAAAATCGCAGACTTGAAAATACCTTGCTTTGTTCTGGATGATGGCAGGCGGGTCATATCAGGCCGTGGAATGACCACCGCTATAGGCATGAAAGGACGTGGCCAAGGAATAGCCAGAATATCTGGATTAAAAGCAATAAATTCAATAGATAACAATGTGTTGTCTATGGCCATCCAAAGCCCAATTCAGTTTCTAGGAGGCTCCCCAAAAGTTGGGGAAACGAGCGATGGATTTGAAGCAACAGCGCTTCAAGATTTATGTGAAGTTTTGTTGCAAGCAAGAGATGCTGGATTTCTAAAAACTGAACAGGAAATAAGGTACGGGCAATTTGCGGATATGCTTATTCGTTCATTTGCCAGACTTGGAATTATCGCTTTAGTTGATGAAGCTACTGGCTATCAGGAAGAGCGACCTAAAGACGCATTACAAGCTTATTTAGAGCAGATCATTAGCAAGGAGCTTGCTGCTTGGGTGAAAAAATTTCCTGATGAATTTTACGAGAATATCTATAAGCTTAAAGGATGGCCGTGGCCTGGCATGGGGAAGAATCGTTACAGCGTAGTTGGAACATATACGCGAGATTTGGTATTTGAGCGGATTGCTCCCGGATTATTGCCTGAGTTAGAAAAGAAAAGCCCGAAGAACGAAAAAGGTAATCGAGCAAATAAGCTTCATCAATGGCTAACAGAGGATATTGGCGACCCTATGCTGGCGCAGCATTTGCACTCATTGATAATGTTTCAAAGATTGGCCATCGCTAATGGGTACGGATGGAATCGGTTTGTGAAGATGGTAGATTTGGTATTGCCGAAAAAAGGTTCTACTTTAGAGCTGCCGTTTGAAATTACTTTGCCTTCCAGCGAGTAGCTGCCGCATTCTTGGCAATCTCCGACCGCTCCTCTGGCGTGAGCTTATCAGCCCTAGCCTTGCCACCCTTTAACCCACCCTTGCGGCTATCTACCTTCTTGCCTGTCAATGGTTGTGGCTTTGGCACTTCGCCAGTGGCTATCTGTGCCACGTTAAAGGCTATCTGTGAAAAGTCTTTTCTGTTATTTGTAGTCATGCGGCTATGATAGCCTACGGGGAGATATAGTTCTACGGCACTAAATTTCAAACTGAACCACTACCATATTTTCGGGAATATGGCGAAGATAACGCGTCTGATCCGCGACTGCTCCAGCGGGGTAAGCAAGGAGGGCAAGGACCTGACAGAGGTGTGGCTGGATGATGTTGCCCCGCTGGTTGGCGAGTTGCCGAAGAGGGGGCGGCTGCAAGGAAACTATTTTGTATGCAGAGTGGCATCTCGCTTGACGGGTCAAGCGAGATGCAATCTAAAGTATCACAACGGTACGAATGTCGCAGGCCACGCTTGCCACCAGAATTTTATCCCCATCGCAGATATATTCTTTTTCCAGCCTGATGCTGGATGACGGATAGATGTCGCAGTATGGGATTTCCAGAAGCGCAATTGCTTTGCTTCCGCGATAAATGAGGACTTTGTGCGTGTTGGTATTTGACCAACTGGTAGTGTTACTTAAATCGACACAACTGGCGCAGGCAAATGAACTCGCAAGTCCGTAGACCAGCGAAACAAGAAGGCAAAAAATCTTTCTCATATTTCCCCCTGACCAGCGCTCAGCTTAAGCTGGCATCCCTGAAAGGCCTTTTGTAAAGCACCTTCGCAAGGAACAATGGACAATAGACATTTGCCCACTCA
Source organism: Gallionella sp. (assembly GCA_039932535.1). GTDB lineage: Bacteria > Pseudomonadota > Gammaproteobacteria > Burkholderiales > Gallionellaceae > Gallionella. Next base: position 3,027 of record JBDTPU010000073.1, read on the forward strand.
GCTCTTTGGACTACGCATACCTTGTACAAAACTATCGAAACCGGAAACAGTATTATTGAGACCGGATTAGACACTGTATTTTGTTTCAATACAAGCAACATGAGTGACGATTTGCGAGTGGCAGCACGGATATATTAAAATCAATAAAAATGGCGAAAAAAAACAGGGCGGTAGTTCCGCCCTGTTTTTTTACAGCTGTTTTTTGCAGTATATTTAAATCAGTGGCACAATCATCAACGCAACGATATTGATAATCTTGATCAGCGGATTGACAGCCGGACCAGCGGTGTCCTTGTAAGGATCACCCACCGTGTCGCCGGTCACTGCGGCCTTGTGGGCTTCCGAACCTTTGCCGCCGAAATTACCTTCTTCGATATATTTCTTGGCATTATCCCACGCGCCACCGCCGGTGGTCATCGAGATCGCAACGAAGATGCCGGTGATGATGGTGCCGACCAGCACGCCGCCCAGTGCCTGTGCGCCCAGGGTCATTCCGACGATCAAAGGTACAGCGATAGGCAGCAGCGACGGGACAATCATTTCCTTGATGGCTGCCTTGGTCAGCATGTCCACGCAAGTGCCGTATTGCGGTTTGCCGGTGCCTTCCATGATGCCGGGAATTTCCTTGAACTGACGGCGTACTTCAACCACTACGGATCCGGCCGCGCGGCCGACTGCTTCCATGCCCATTGCTGCAAATAGATACGGCACCATGCCGCCGATGAACAGGCCGATGATAACCATGTGGTTCGACAGATCGAAGGTCGTGACCACATCTCCCATCTTGGCCTGCAACGCGTGGGTGTAGTCGGCGAACAATACCAACGCGGCCAGACCGGCGGAGCCGATGGCATAGCCTTTAGTGACGGCTTTGGTGGTGTTGCCCACTGCATCCAGCGCATCGGTGATCTTGCGCACGTCTTCCGGCAAGTTGGCCATTTGAGCAATACCCCCGGCGTTGTCGGTGATCGGGCCATAAGCATCCAGTGCCACAATTATACCGGCCATGGATAGCATCGAGGTCGCAGCAATCGCGATGCCGTAGAGTCCGGCCAGTTCATAAGCTCCCCAGATCGCCAGGCAAACGGCGAGTACCGGCGCGGCAGTGGACTTCATCGAAACGCCCAGGCCGGCAATCACATTGGTGCCGTGGCCGGTAGTGGAAGCCTCGGCGATATGGCGCACCGGCGCATATTCGGTGGCGGTATAGTACTCGGTGATCCACACCATTGCGGCGGTCAGTGCCAGCCCAATCAGCGTGGCGTAGTAAATATGCCGTGCCGAAACCAGCGTGCCGTCTATCATCACGCCATCACCC
>JBDTPU010000074.1:0-2051 GCA_039932535.1 Gallionella sp.
TGTTTTATATCGAAGTGCATGCTGCGCAGGAATTGCTCGATGCGCACCTGGTGCCCGAAGTGTTGCCCGCGTTGCGCGAACTCGCTGAACGTTTTGCAGATGTTAGCTGGGAAGCGCCTGCACTATCCGCGTTGATAAAGGAATTACTGATCAAGCACAATCTAAAAATGCCCAAGCTGGCGATGCCATTGCGCGTAATGCTGGTTGGTAAAACGCATACTCCGTCGGTCGATGCGGTACTGGCATTATTTCCGCGCGAGACTGTATTGGCGCGCATGAAAAAATATCTTTGATAGGCTCCCGGAAAAAACGCAGGCGAAAGTAAAAAGCACATCCAAAGAATGTGCTTTTTATCGTACCTTGAATTTCAACAGTTCAGCCCGGCGGCTTTTTGGCAAAATAAATATCCTGATCGAAGTACGCGACTGCGTTGGGCAGAAACACTGCAAATCCAGAGATAAATACTCCGGTCACTACAGATTCGCTGGCACTCAATATTGGCAGAAAAGACAAATAATCCTGTTTGAATATAAACCAGCTGTAATGACCGAATGCGCCTATCAATAATGCGTTGGCGAAGCCGACCAGCACCATGGATAGAAAGCCGCAGATATAACCATTCCACCAGATGAAACTGAAATAACTTTTTATACCGTAGCGCTGAAAAAGCCGGAAAAATAATCGGGTTGCCATGATGGGCAAAGCAATCATTACAATGCCGTTGCTGCCTGTTACCAGCAAGCTGCCATCATGCTTCACTAATTCTATCAGCATCATGCCGGTCAGCATCACCAAGGCGATTTGCCAATCGAACATCAGCACGCACAAGGTTGCGCCCAGCAGATGCAATGTCAGGCCATCGCGCAAACCAACCGGCAGCAGCCATAACCCCATCAAGCCGAGTGACAATCCTATCAATACGGTGAATTGCTGATTGTTACGCCACAGTGCCTGCCATGGCGCCGTCCAGACCGCCTTGGCAAATATATATGCGAAAATAAAATTGCCTACCCACAACCATTCATTACTGAAAATTTGCGCATAAAAATCCACAGTTTTATTTCTCGCAAAGAAGGTTGTGGGTCAGGAAATCAATTAACGGTTATTTCCGTTATTGCCGCGACCGAGCGTATAACTCGGGCGATCACCGCTACCGGCGCGGCGCGGGGCGCTGTTGCCGCCGCGATTATTGCCGAAGCTGCGTTCCTGGCTGCGTGGTTGAGCGGCAGTGTTCCCGCGGCCTTGTCCGCCGAAGCCCTGACCACCGCCAACCCCCAGCGTATGGCCTTGAGTGGTATTGCCGTTGGCTTGACCATCTTTGCGTCCGGCATGGCTATGACGGCTGTCCGGTGCGCTGTGATGAAAACCGTTGCCGCGAGCCTGTCCTGAGCCTGTCGAAGAATTGCCAGTGTAGCCACCCGTGCGGTTGCCGCCAAATCCGCCATTGTTGCCACCGCCAAAACCGCCACCGCTGCTGCGGCCTGAACCGCTTCGACCCGCACCGCCGCTGTTGCTACGCGGACGATCCGATGATGGGCCGGTGCGCAGTTTGTACTTGGGCTCCAGTCCTACGATGGTGTGCATCTTGATGGTTTGTTCGGTGTAGCGTTCGATGCGCTTCAGCATTTGCGCATCGCGGTTCGAGGCGAACGAGATGGCAATGCCGGATGAACCGCCGCGACCGGTACGGCCGATACGGTGCACGTAGTCTTCGGCGAATTTGGGCAGGTCGAAGTTGATCACGTGCGAGATGCCGCGCACGTCTAGGCCGCGTGCCGCCACATCGGTGGCGACCAGGATGCGCACGTTGCCGTTGCGCATGTTGAGCAGCGTACGATTGCGTTCGCGCTGATTCATGTCGCCATGCAATGCAGCAACCGAATGTCCCTGTGCAGAAAGTTGATCGGCCAGGCCATCCGCATCGCGTTTGGTCGCGGTGAACACCAGCGCCTGATTCACTTCGGTATCGGTCAGCAAATGGCTGAGCATTTTGTTTTTGTGTGCCACGTCATCGGCGAACATCATGCGTTGTTCGATGTTTTCGTGTTTGT